>CBDTUP010000049.1:0-11010 GCA_965363685.1 uncultured bacterium
ACTTGGCAGAGATCGGATTCGGATCAGATCTCGAGCTCTGCGGCCGGATCGATAGTGTCCCCGTCCTTCCAGTCTGGAAGGGGACGGGGGTAAAGCTGTGGAAGGATCAGGCGGCGGCCGCTCCCACCGAGGAGCCATCTGCCCAACCTCCAGCCGCCGAACCTAAGCCGGTTCCGTCATATTTGATCGAACCCGAGACGGTCGCCTCTACTCCGCCTCCACCGCCTGCGGGAGCCGTAGCCGAACCGACCAAGAAGGGTCAGAAGCCGAAGAAACCGAAGAAGGCGAAGTCCCCTCAGAGCGTTTCGCTTTTTGCCGCTCTTCCCCTCTCCTGGAAGGTTGGCGGTGCCATCGTCCTGGCGGCTATCGCCCTTGGCATTTTCGCTCCGGGGATACTCACCGCGATTCTGATGCTCACCGGCATGGTCGCCCTGTTGCTGGCGGTGGCTGTCGGTACAGACTCGATCGTCGCAGCCCGACTTCCCGCCGGTATGACTTCGACGAACACGCTGGTTGCAGGCGTGATTCTGCTCGTGCTCAGTGCCCTGATGATGGTGATTTCCTGACGGCGAGGCTCGCCCGACAGCGCTATCTTCGAGGCTTCGCCTTGGCCGGATCGTCGGGCCACTCGTGTTTCGGGTACCGCCCTGCCATCTCTTTTCGCACTTCGGACCACGAACCCCGCCAGAACCCGCCGAGATCCCGTGTGACCTGAACCGGCCTATTGGCCGGAGACAACAGATGGAGCACTATCGGTTGACCGGCAACCTCCGGGGTGGCGTCGGTCCCGTACATCTCCTGGACTTTCACCGATATTGACGGAGTCCCCTCCGAATAGTCGAGACGTATCCTCCTGCCGCTCGGCACCTGGATCTCCTTCGGAGCCAACGCGTCGAGCTTGGCAGCCAAAGCATGCCCGAGACTGCCCCTCAGGATCGACGCAAGGTCCAGTCGGTAGAACCGATCGAAACCGGTTGGCAGTCCGAGATAGGGAACCAACCACTCCTCGACCGAAGCAACCAGCGCAGGCGTCGACCAGTCGGGCCACTCCTCATTCCTCGAAGCACGCAGGAAGGCGACCCGATCGCGCAAGCCCTTGGCGGCGTCGGTCCAGGGCAAGTCGGCGAGTTTCCGATCCCGAAGACGGGCGACAACCGCGGCCGTAGCGTCGGGCCCCGGCTGCGCGCGCTGCTCCCGCTCGTCGAGCACCATCCCACCCAGTCTGACGACCCTCCTTTCGACCAGGCGATCGTCGACCCACTCGAGCGTGACCCGGCTCTCAACCTCATGTGCGAAGACGGTGGACACCTCATCGGCGTCGAGAGCGGCAGCCAATCGAATACGCGCATCCTTTCGCTTGCCGTCCAGATCTGCCACAACGACGAAGCGCTCACCAGCGATCGGGTCCGAAGCATCTACCCATGCGGAGGTCCCAGTTCTCAGCTGAAAACGCCCGGCCGAACCCCTTTGCACCGCAAGTCGGTCCGGAAAGGCCAGGGCGAGTATTCGCCCACTGTTATCGATATCGAGAGATCCTCTTGTCGCTCCTGCGCGACGGCTGAGATCGTTGGCGTTGCGGGAGATACGATCGCGGACCCTCCGGTCGAGCGCCTCGTGACGTGAAGCGGGGTCGGCGATCAGGGCAAGCCTGGTTGCGATGTCGGCCGGGATCTCGTCGGGACGGCCGCGCAGCATATCCCGGTCGTCTATCAGGGCAGCCAGAACGCAGGCAAGCCACTGGTCGACCCCGGCGTCGACGACCATTCGGGCCAGGCGGGGATGTAGGGGAAGGTTCACCATCATCCGTCCAACATCCGTCAACCGCCCGGCCTCCAGAGCACCCAACAGTTCGAGCAACCGCCTGGCCTCGGCAAAGGATCTCCTCGGCGGTTGGTCGAGGAATCGCAGCTCCGCCGGATCACTCGCTCCCCATGCGGCCAGCTCCAGAGCGAAGCCGGCCAGGTCGACTTGAGTGAGCGCCGGTTCGATGTGCCGCTTGCGAGGGCTGTGCTCAACCTTCGACCACAAACGGTAGGCAACGCCCGGCTCGGTACGCCCTGCCCTACCTGATCTCTGATCAGCAGATGCCTTGGAGATCGGAATGGTCTTCAAACGGGTCATACCGGTTCTAGCGTCGAATCGCGGAGCCCGGGCCGAGCCGGAATCCACGACAATCCTCACCCCCTCGACCGTCAGGCTCGTTTCGGCGATATCGGTCGCCAGCACAATCTTGCGACCCAGAGCAGGAAGGAGAGCGGCATCCTGTTCCTCGATCGAAAGCGAGCCATGCAGCCGGTGCACTTCTGCATCGACACCCTGGTCGAGGAGAGTTCTCCGAACACGGTTGATCTCACCGATACCCGGCAGGAAGACGAGAAGATCACCTTCATCGGCTCGTAGAGCCTGCCCGATCACTGCGGCGACATGGGGCTCGAGCCGGGCCTGACGGGGACGCGGCTCCCATCGAATGTCGATGGGAAACGTCCTCGCCTCACTGGTGATCACAGGAGCAGGATGGGAGTCACCCAGAAGTAGGGCGATGGGAGCAGGGTCGATCGTCGCCGACATCACGAGTATGCGCAGATCGAGTCGAAGCATCTTTCGGGCGTCCATGGCCAGGGCCAACCCGAGATCGGTTTGAAGATTCCGCTCGTGAAACTCGTCGAAGACGACCAGCCCTACCCCCGGCAATTCCGGATCGCTTTGGAGGCGCCGGGTCAACACTCCTTCGGTCACAACCTCGATGCGAGTACGGGAACTCACCCGACGATCTGTCCTGGTCACATAGCCGACAGTCTCTCCGGCTTCCTCGCCAAGAAGGAAAGCCATTCGCCGTGCCGCGGCTCTCGTCGCCAATCGCCGCGGTTCCAGAACTGTGATCTTGCGCCCACCAAGCCATGGCTCATCGAGAAGCCGAAGAGGCGCGATCGTCGTCTTGCCGGACCCGGGTGGTGCAACCAGCACGGCATGCTCCTCGTCGCGCAAGGCAGCCCGGACTGCAGGAATGGCTTCTTCAATAGGCAGATCTGTCGGGGGCAGCACCCGGGAAGAATAGGTGACCCGGCTAGCCGGCTTGGGCGAGGTAGACGGGTTCGGTGTCCGGGGTCGGAGTCGATGGCAGGTCGATGACGTTGAACGTCGAGCTCAACACCGTGAGGGCAAGAAGAGCAATCGCCACGATGGCCGCAATGAACCGCAACCGCCGGGTACGCCGGCGGCGCTCCATATAGAATTCCATGTCGAGTTCGTGTGCATCCATCATGAATTGGCCCGTCCGACCACCATTCTCGCCGAGGCACGGCGCTACCAGAGAACCGGACCACTAAGGTACCCCTTGCCGGCGCGAGGCGTCGACGGCTCTCCCGAACGGATCGAGCCCACTCTGTAGGAGCACCGCATCCCTTGACTTCCGAACAAGAACACCTGACAACGACGGCGACATTCTCTGAACTGGGCGTTCCGGACGACCTCGTCGAGGTGCTGGACGAACAGGGCATCACGGCCCCTTTTCCCATCCAGGCCCTCTCGATCCCGGACGCGCTGGAGGGAAGGGACATCTGTGGACGCGCCAAGACGGGATCCGGCAAGACGCTCGCCTTCGGGCTGCCGATTGTCGATCGCCTGCACGAGGCCGACCCGAGGAAGCCCATCGCCCTGGTACTGGTTCCCACCCGGGAACTGTGTGTCCAGGTCAGCGAAGCCTTGGCTCCACTGTGCAAAGCCCGCGGTTTCTCCTTGCTGTCCATCTACGGTGGCGTATCGATGAAGAACCAGGTCGATGCACTGAACCGAGGAGTCGAGGTTGTCGTCGCAACCCCGGGCCGCCTGCTCGACCTGGCGGATCGTGGAGCTCTCTCAATCGGTGAGGTGGAAATGGTCGTGATCGACGAGGCCGACCAGATGGCCGACATGGGATTCCTCCCCCAGGTCCGATTCGCCATGAGACAGATCGAGCGAGAGCACCAGACATTCTTGTTCTCTGCCACCCTGGACGGACCCGTTGGCAACCTGATCTCTAGCTACACCAAGGATCCGGTATTCCACGAGGTCGCCTCTGACACCGTCACGGTTGAGACTTCGGAGCACCGATTCCTCGAAGTTCACCATATGGACAAGGCGAAAGTGGCCGCCCGGATCGCCGAATCGGCAGAGAGAATGCTCGTCTTCGTGAGGACCAAACGCGGCTGTGATCAGGTAGCTCGTGATCTGCGTGCCCTGGGCACCGGCGCCCGCCCGATACACGGCGATCTCCCCCAGCCGAAGCGGGAACGGACGTTGGCCGAGTTCGCCAGTGGCAAAAGCCCGGTGCTGGTTGCCACCAATGTTGCCGCACGCGGTTTGCACATCGAGGGCGTAGACATCGTGCTGCACTTCGATCCCCCCGAGGACTCTCGCACCTACGTCCATCGTTCGGGTAGGACCGCCCGTGCGGGCGAAGAGGGACTTGTGATCACGATGGTCGAGTGGGATCAGATGGCGGCCATGAAGCGAATTCAAGAAGAGGCGGGTCTCCGGGAGCCAATCGTCAAGATGTTTTCGAACGATGACCGACTAGATGACCTAGCCGGATGGGAACCGCCCACCATTGAAGAGCAGCCGGCACCGGTTCGCAGCGGGAGACGTCGCAGGAAGCAACGTCTCCTATAGCTACGTTCGGGGCGAGCCGAATCTCGAATCAGACGGCGGCAGCCGATCACGGCCCTCCTGAACTCCAACCACAGAGAGACCGGCCGCGGTCACTCCTGTGCCGGCAACCACCGCCAGCACGCTGAAAGCGCCCGCATCGGTCAACCCGCCACCGAGTATCGGACCGATTGCCCTGCCCATTGCCAGCAATCCCTGCGCGTCTCCGGCTCGCTCGTCCGGTGCCAGCGAACGTGCAGCGAGCATCTGCAAAACGCCGGGGAGTCCCATCCAGAAGGCGAATCCCCACCAGGTCAGTCCGACGAAGAACCAAACGGCGTTTCCGCCGGTGATCGATAGAGCGATGGCGGGTCCGGCGCTTGCCAACCACCATCCGGGCCGTTTGTGTCTCGCCGCCAATCTGGCACCAATCAGTCCGGCGAGCGCATTCATCGAGAACGCCCAGGAGGTGGCGAAGGCGCTCAAACCGAGGGCGGCGCGGGCCGCTACGGATGCGAACACAAACAGGCTCGAGCCGAAGAATGTCAGCAGGAAGAGTGATGCGAGCAACACTCGATTCGATCGGGAACCGCTGACTCCGCTTCGTTTCTTGAGCCCGGAGTCAGTCTGGAGTCGCAATGCCAGACCCGGCAGGGCAGCAACGGCGAGAACTCCATATATCGCCCGAATTCCGCCGGCGGCGGCCGCCGACACGAGCGGGGCACCGATCATTGCAATCACCGGCCCAACAGCTGATACCGCCGTCAACGAACGCGGAGCGCGCATCGCATCCGCCCACGCCACCCAGGTGATCGCACCTGCCGCGGCTCCGGCCAGTAGTCGCAATGCGACCAGCAACCAGAACGTGCCGGCAACGACACTGACGAGGTTGAGCATGAAGAACGTCAGGGCGCTCCAGCGGAGGACCTTGCCCGACGGCGCCGCGAAGCGCGGCACAATGACGTTCACGAGGGCGAAAGCTCCCACCTGCACCACCGAGATTCCGCCGGCTATGCCTTCCGTAACTCCGAATCGCTCTGCGATCTCCGCGATCAAGAACGGGGTAGCCGAGAACATCAGAGTCACGGAACCGACGCCGGCCAATACCACGGGCGGCGCACCCGGCCGGAGCGAGTAGAGAGAGCGAATCGGACCAAACATGCCCGGCGGATTCTCGCAGGCCGCGACCGGGCGCGGTACTCGGAGGTAGCCTCCAAGCCATGCACGGTTTGACATTCGAAGGCCCAGGCAGCATCACCTATCACAGCCATCTCCCCGACCCGACCATCGAGGAGCCGACCGACGTGATAATCCGTGTGGATAGAACCGGTCTATGCGGATCGGATCTCCATCCCTACGAAGGTCGCGAAAGGGCACGGCCGGGCGTGGTCCCCGGTCATGAAGCCATCGGTACGGTGACCGGCGTTGGGGCGAACGTCGCCGGTTTCTCCGTCGGAGATCGAGTTATCGTCCCATTCACCACCAGTTGCGGGGCTTGCAAGCCGTGTCTGATTGGACTCTCCGCCCGCTGTGAGAACGGAGACTTGTTCGGCTGGGGAGATCCGGACGATCTCCCGGCACCCGCCGTCCACGGCGGACAAGCCTCGATGCTCCGAGTACCGCTCGCCGAAGGCACGTTGGTGCCGATCCCGGACCGGGTCTCCGACGCACAAGCCGTACTGCTGACCGACAACCTTCCGACCGGCTGGTACGCAGCGGAACGTTCCGACCCGATCGTGGGCGAAGCCGCCTTCGTAGTTGGACTCGGCTCAGTCGGCCTGTCGGCGGTGGCCGCGCTTCGTGCGCTGGGCGCGGATCCTGTCTTCGCATTCGACCCTGTGGAGGATCGGTTGGTCAGGGCAGAAATGCTGGGTGCCTCTCCGCTCACATCCGGCGCCGGCCTCGGGACGGGAGTGGTGTCGGTGGTGGAGGCAGCCGGAACCAGCGCTGCGCAGGAGTATGCATTCGAGTCGGTTCGCCCTGGTGGCACACTATCGGTCATCGCAGTCCAGACCTCGCCGGACTTCCCGTTCACACCGGTGAATGCTTACGACGCCAACATCACGGTGAGGTTCGGACGGGCGCCGGTCCGGTCGGTGCTGAATCGAATACTGCCGATGATCGACTCGGAAGCCCTGCAAATACCGGATGAAAGCATCGTCACCCATCCGGACGAAGCCCTCGAAGACGGCCCCAACCTCTACCGGGCGTTTGCCGGACGAGAGCCGGGGATGGTCAAAGCTCTATTCGCGATCAGTTAGCGACGCTTAGCTGCCAGTTTCCGATCGCTTTCGGTCAGGTGACGCTTCCTCACCCGTATGTTATGCGGCGTCACCTCAACCAACTCATCATCCGCTATCCACTCGATCGCCGTCTCGAGAGAGTGTCGGCGGGCCGGTTTGAGCTTGATCGCCTCATCGGCGCCCGAAGCCCGTACGTTCGTCAGTTGTTTCGCCTTGGCCGGGTTGGCCGGCATGTCGGCCGGCCGGGAGTTCTCTCCGATGATCATCCCCTCGTAGACGTCTTCACCGGGACCGATGAAGAGGTCGCCACGCTTCTGCAGGTTGTCCAGAGCGAAGCCGGTCGAGACGCCCTTCCGGTCTGAGATGATTGCTCCGCCTTGTCGGTGCGGAAGCTCTCCTGCCCAGGGCAACCATCCATCGTGGTGTTGGTGAACCAACCCGGTGCCGCGGGTGGCAGTCATGAGCAGCGACCGGAATCCCAGCAAACCGCGCGACGGAGCGGTGAGGGTGATGATCGTCCTACCCCTGTCACCGGGACGCATGTCGGTTACGGTCCCCTTGCGAGGCGCTACCGCCTGGGTGACCGTTCCAACGTGCTCGTCCGGCACATCGACGACCGCTCGCTCCAATGGCTCGTGGGGTTTGCCATCGATCTCCCGGAGGATGACCTCTGGGCGGCTGACCTGGAGTTCAAAACCTTCACGCCGCATCGATTCAATGAGAACCGCCAGTTGCAGTTCGCCTCGCCCGGCAACTTCGATCACCTCCGGCGATGCGGTTGGTCCGATTCGAATGGAGACGTTGCCGAGCACTTCCCGCTCTAGTCGCTCGCGAATCTGGCGGGAAGTCAGATAGTTGCCGTCCTTGCCTGCCAGTGGCGAAGTGTTGACCCCGAAGGTCATTCGCAGAACCGGCTCATCAACCTCCAGCCTCGGTAGCGGTTGGGGATCGTCAGCGTCCGCCAACGTGTCACCGATTTCCACTTCCGGATAACCGGCCACAACGAACAGGTCTCCCGCAGTTCGCTCGGTGACCTCGATCCGCTGAAGACCCGAGAACCCCAACAAGTGTGCGAGTTTTCGCTTGACCGGTGGCTCCTCCTCATTCGAGTGGCACAGGGCAACCAGCTCCCCGGCTCGAAGAGTGCCCTGCATCACCCGGCCGATAGCGAGGCGACCCAGATAGTCGGAGGCATCGAGATTGGTCACTAGTGCTTGCAGCGGAGCATCCGAGTCACCCGAAGCCGCAGGAACGGTATCAACGATGGCGTCGAGGAGCGGTGCCAGATTGTCGTCCTCGCTCGGCATTCCTGGACCGAGCACCGCCCTCCCCATCCTGGCGATGGAAGAAATGATGGGAAACTCGATGTGGTGGTCGTCGGCATCGAGATCGAAGAAAAGCTGGTAGATCTCATCGACGACTTCGTCGAGACGGGCATCGGGCCGATCGACCTTGTTGACCACGACCACTGCCGGAAGATGGGCGCCAAGAGCCTTGGACAATACATAGCGCGTCTGCGGCATTGGCCCCTCGGCAGCGTCCACCAACAGCAGCACTCCGTCGACGAGAGCGAGAGCTCGCTCTACCTCACCACCGAAGTCGGCATGGCCGGGGGTGTCGACGAGATTGATCCGCACGCCCTTCCATTGAATCGAAGCTGCCTTGGCCAGGATCGTGATTCCTCGCTCCCGCTCCTGGTCGCTGGAATCCATGACGCGGTCAACGTGAGCTTCGTGATCTGCGAAAACTCCTGCCGCGTTCAACATGGCATCGACCAGAGTGGTCTTGCCATGATCTACGTGCGCGATCAAAGCGACATTACGAAAGGGGGCGACGGACATGGGGCCGGAATGGTAGCCGCACTAGAGGTTCGGCGAATCGTCACTGTCTCCACCTAGCCTGGAGTGATGACCGCACCACCAACTGCCACGATCATTGCCGACCTCGCTGCGGAGCTCGAAATACCCGTCGATGGGACACTGAGCCGCGTGCTCTACAAGGACGACGACATTCGCCTGGTCCTTTTTGGATTCGATACCGACCAGGAACTGACGGAGCACACGGCTTCGATGCCGGCGTTGCTACAGATCATCAGCGGACGGGCCCGGCTGGAACTCGGCGACAAGACAATGACTGCCGCGCCCGGGAGCTGGGTTCACATGCAGGCCCACCTTCCTCATTCGATTCTTGCTCTCGAACCGACGGTACTCCTTCTGACCCTGCTCAGAACCTGACTCCCTGTCTGCACGTGTGGGCGGGCATTGCCACCTGCACACCATCACACGGCAGGCAAACGTTGTGCGCAGAAAGGGCTGCTAGAACCGATGAACCTGCACGCAGCCGGGTGTAACGTCCGGTCATGCGTATTGCAGCCGCCCAAACCGCCCCCATTTGGGGCGACAAATCCGCCACCGCAGATCGGATCATCGAATGGATCCACAAGGCCGCCGACGACGGCGTCGATCTGCTGGCCTTCGGTGAGACATTTCTCTCCGGATATCCGTTCTGGGTAGCGAGAACCGATGGAGCGCGCTGGGAAGCCGACGATCAGAAAGCCGCCTACGGCTACTACCTCGATGCCGCGGTGGCGCTCGACGGACCAGAGCTGACATCGATTGCCGGGGCCGTCGCTGCCACCGGAGTGTTCACCTACCTCGGGATCACCGAACTATCTCCCAGCCGGGGCACCGTATACGCCACCCTGGTCGCGATCGACCCATCGAGCGGAATCGTCTCGGCTCACCGCAAGCTGATGCCAACCTACGAAGAGCGCCTCGTGTGGGGAACGGGCGACGGGCATGGCCTCCAGGTGCACGATCTGGGTCGGGTCAGGGTCGGGGGCCTCAATTGCTGGGAGAACTGGGTGCCGACCGCCCGGCATGCTTTGTACTCACAAGGCATGGACCTCCATGTGGCTGCCTGGCCGGGATCGGTGGAGTTGACCGAAGACATCACCCGCTTCATTGCACGCGAGGGCCGTTGCTTCGTGTTGTCGGTCGGCTCGCTCCTGCGCCCGAGCGACATCCCGGCAGATTTTCCGTTGCGTCACGAGGCCCTCGCTAATAACGAGGAGTCCTTCTACAACGGCGGCTCTGCCATCGCCGGACCGGATGGGCGCTGGATGGTTGAGCCCGTTGCCGACGAGGAGCGCCTCGTGACTGCCGACATTGACGTAGCGTCGGTCGGTCGAGAGCGGCAGAACTTCGACCCGGCCGGCCACTATTTCCGCGGCGATGTCTTCGAGATCAATATCGATAGACGGCGACTCGACCCTGCCGTCTTCACGGACTGATCAGTCCAGATGTGGAATATCGCGGGGAAACACGTCCTGATAACCGGAGCCAGTGCAGGCATCGGCAAGGCGACCGCATACGAACTCGCCGCGCGGGGGGCGATTCTCACTCTCGCCGGCCGGTCGCAGGCAAGGACGGCAGCAGTTGTCGAGAGCATCACCTCGAAAGGCGGCCGGGCTGCTTACCTGGCAATGGACCTCTCCGACTTCGATTCGGTACGGTCGGCAGCGCAGACCTACTTGGGAGAAGACCAGCCTCTCGATGTGCTGATCAACAACGCAGGAGTCGGCGGCGTGAAGGGCCTGAGTCCCCAGGGCTTCGAGATTGCCTTCGCCACCAATCACCTCGGACACCATCTCCTGACCCGCTGGCTGGAACCCCGCCTCATCGAGTCGGCCCCGGGTCGGCTGATCATCGTCGCCTCATCGGTTCACCACAACGTCAAACGAATCAAGTGGCGTAAGGTCCGCCGTAGGACTTCCTCCGTACTGGGGAACCCTGAGTACCGCCTTTCAAAACTTGCCAATATCCTCGACGCACGAATGTGGAGTCGTCGACTCCAAGACCATCGAGTCGACGTTCACGCCGTTCATCCAGGGTTGGTCGCCAGCGAGATCTGGCGAGATCTTCCTCGCCCCCTCCAACGGATGTTCGCCAGCAAAGGCCGCTCGATCGAAGAGGGGTCCGATACATCGATCTGGGCTGCCACGGATCCGGGCCTCGCAGGGAGCACTGGTGGCTACTACGGCGATCGACGGACGAGGAGCATCAGCGACCTGGCGGGATCGGACGAGCTGGCAAAAGAGATGTGGCGACGCCCAGAAGAGTGGTTGGCACACTGGCTTCCGCCC
>CBDTUP010000050.1:0-10984 GCA_965363685.1 uncultured bacterium
GTCGGTGTAGCCCATGCCGAGCGCCGCTTCCCTGACGGAAGCAGGAGTCCCGTTGATTCCCGCCACGATGTTGCGAATGAGGATCAGCAGCGTGTACGACACCAGACCAATCTCCGCCGTCAGGGTGGACAGCCCTGTGAATGGCACAAGAAACGCGAACAGAGCGATTGATGGAACCGTATAGAACACCCCTGTCACCCAGGTGATCGGTGTGTAGGTCTTCTTGTAGCGAAGGGCGATGATCGACAACGCCGCAGAGAATCCAAACCCGACCAATACTGCGATGCCGGTGAGCGTGACGTGTTCAACCGTTCGCTGCCAGATCTCGTCGAGATGATCCCACACCCAGTCCCAGCGTACGAATGGTTGCCCCTCGAGCTGCGCCACGATCACTGAACGACTTCCTCGCTGATCTGTTCGGCCGTCAGCATTCCCAAATAGGCGTCGCCGTCGAATACCGCAGCCACTCGCGTGCGGGAGCTAACCACCGCGTCGAGGGCCTCCTTGAGCGACCCATCGACGGAGAGAGTGGTCTTGAAATACTCGAGCCCATCCCCGGGAATCGAGTCCATGCCTTCGAGTTTGTCGAGAGGGATCCAACCGTGGAGTTGATTGCGACTCCCGACCGCCACCCAGTCGACTCCATAGCGCTCGGCAACATGGTGAGCCGCGGCGATAGGGTCACCCGGCGCCACCACGGGACCGGTGTCGAGTGACACGTCGCGGATCGGGATGAGGGACAAACGCTTCAGCCCTCGGTCGCTACCGAGAAACTCCGCCACAAAATCATTGGCGGGCTCACGCAGGATTTCCTCCGGAGATCCGAACTGCTCGAGCAGACCTCCAACGTTGAGGATCGCCACCCGGTCACCAAGTTGGATCGCCTCATCGATGTCGTGGGTCACGAAGACGATGGTCTTGTGCACTCGCTCCTGGAGTCTCAGTAGTTCCTCCTGGAGGCGCAACCGCACGATCGGATCCACGGCACCGAACGGCTCGTCCATCAGCAGCACCGGTGGGTCGGCTGCCAGCGCCCGGGCGACTCCGACCCGTTGCTGTTGTCCACCCGACAACTCGGCCGGATACCGATCTAGCATCTCTTGGTCGAGGCCGACCAGTTCGATGAGTTCGGCAACCCGCTCGGTGGTGCGATCCTTCTCCCAGCCGAGCAATCGCGGAACGGTGGCGATGTTCTGTCTGATCGTCCGGTGGGGAAACAAACCGGTCTGCTGGATGACGTAGCCGATCTGTCTCCTCAACAGATGCGGTTCGGTCTCGGTGGCTTCTACACCGGCTACCCGGATGGACCCAGAAGTCGGCTCGATGATCCTGTTGATCATCTTCAGAGTCGTGGTCTTGCCGCAGCCCGATGGTCCAACGAGCACGACGATCTCTCCCTCAGAAACGTCGAAAGACAGGCCGCGAACCGCCGGTGTACTTGATCCCGGGAAAGTCTTGGACACGTTTTGGAGGCGAATCATCGGTTCGGACATGTTCGACGAGGATAGGGCTTCCGAGAAGGCATACTGTTGAGGTGGATTTACTGCTCGACCTGGCGCTGCCTTCGACCGATGCCGGGGCGATTGCTCAAGCGGTAATCGCTCTGGTGATTCTCGGTACAACGTACTGGTTCGTCAGGAAGCAACCGGAGGCCCGTACCTTCGTGATCGGGCTGGCAGTCTTGAGCCTCTCGCTCATGGCGCTCCGCGCCGTGCACTAGCCCCCGACGTCACTCCACCGGTCCACCACCGCGGGCACCTCGCCGAGCGACCGGACTTCAGCATCCGGCATCACGTCCCCTTCCCGTTCGACGCCGTTGCGGTTCAACCAAATAGAGCGGATCCGTGCCGACTGTGCACCGGCGACGTCATCACTCAGCGAATCTCCTATGTAGACAACTTCATGCGCCTCAACTCCTGCCCGTTCGAGCAAGATCGAGAAGATCGCAGGGTCGGGTTTGGCGACCCCCTCCGTGGCGGCATGAACAATCGGGTCCAGATATCGATCTAGTCCGTACTGGGCTGGATCCGTGTTGCCGTTGGTGAGTAGCGCGGTTCGATACTTGCCGGCCAACTCTTTGAGCACCGGTTCGGCGTCGCTGAATGGCTCCGCGTGTTGTTGTTTGACCGCAAAGAACATCGCGTTCAACCTGGCCGCCAGATTGGCGTCTTCCACGCCTACCTCCTCCAGCGTCCGCTCGAAGGCGGCGTAACGAACGACGCCGAGATCGGCGACCCGTCCCTCCAGCTCACCCGCCACGCGGTTGCGAATACCAATCATCCGGTCCACGGTCAACGCTTCCGTCGTCGGCCCCGGCATCACCGTCCACAATTCCTCGAGTGTGCTGCGCAGCGCCAGACGCATCGCGGCATCGAAATCCCAGAGAGTGTTGTCACCATCGAAAGCTGCCAGGTGGATCATTAATCCGATTCTGGCTCCGGTCGCGCCGATCAGCGAACCGAGGGAGCCGGCGCGAGGTCATCCAGGCCGACATCCCACAGTTCATGTGCGACCCTGAAGGAATCCACGACCAACGGCGCCAACGAGTCACCGGTCGGGGTCACATTCGAGGCGGGAGCGAACCGAACGAATCCTCCTTGCTCACCGGGGCCGAAGCTCAGAGATCCCGCTGTGTCCTCGTCGTTCTCGGTCGGCCGTAGGTGACCCTTTTCGGAGGTCAGGAGCGTCTTGGCGGTGGACTCGGCCTCGGTCTCCACCACAGTCCATCCCCCGCCCCCACGGTGCTCATCGGCGGCACCAACCACCAGCCGTTCGAACTCATCGGGCCGGTAGTCGAGAGCCTCTCGTTCGATCAGGGCCCTGTTGAGCGATCCGAAGCTGAGCCGACTCAGCCCGGACAGCAGCGTCCCGACCCCGGCGCCGGCGCGAGTATTCAGCTCGGTCGGAAGGAATCCTTCAGCAGTCATGACGCCGTCAACTGTGAACGCCCCTCTGTAGTCGACCCGCCGACGGAGGTGCTCCCCCACCCGCTCGGCGATCCTCCGCATGTCCTCTCGATCGGCATCAGGCGGGTCCCAATAGGATGCCGCTCCGCAGTACTTCAAGGCTTTGCCCGGCCGACGCAGCGTCATGAGTTCACACGGCCGCAGCGGAACGGTCCTCTCCGGAAACACGAGGCCGTGGATGCTGCACGGGATTCCTTCCAGAAACGGCATGACTCGCAACTTGTCGCAGTGGAGACTGAAGAATTGCATGGGTTCGCTCATCTCGGCGGACGAGTCCACCCATCGAACGTATTCGGCCCCTCCGTTGAATCCATCCCGCGCATCCCCCGAAAGAACCACACCTGCTCCGCGATCGAGCTCAGCGGCCGCCCGCTCAACCTCATCGAGGGCTACCGGTACGAGCCTCGACGGTGCCCTATCGACTCCGGCCGCATCCCACAATTCATCGGCAACCGTCTTGTCTTCGAGGGCGAGCCACTCCGGACGTCGCCATCCGTAGACCCTTCGACCTGCCAACTCGTCCCGGTAGTAGAACGGAGACGGCAGCAAGACGGCCTCCTTCTCCGGGTCCCAATCATCGAGACCGCGGCGCGCATCGGCAGGCAGATCATCGAGCAAACATTCCATCTTGCGGAATGAGCCGATCATCGTGTCCGATCGTGTATCGAGAATTGCCCACCGTGCATCATCCGGCGACGGGAGCTCACCGGAACCAACACCTGAAGCCAGAATGAACAGGTCGGTCGCTCCGAGTTCCTTGACCGTTGGGATGGCGGAGGTGAAGGCAGCGAGCGGCGCGCCGGACATGATGATCTTGCGGCCCGCGAACTGATACCGGATCAAGTCCCGGAAATACTCAACGTCCATGGACTAAGCGTAGATCTTGGGAGGGGGCGGAGCGCTGGGTTTCTCGTACTCGAGACCAGCCACTCGCTACGGTCCGACGACTCCGACCAGGAACCCGTCCTCATCGACTACCGGTACCGGCGCTCCTCCCAGCGCTGCGCCGACCTCGCCGACCTCGGAGATGGTTGTATCCACGCCCACTGCGACCGGGTCCTCCATAACGGAGGCAACGCTAAAACCATCTCCCACGAGAAGCAGAGCCGATCGCCTAACAACACCGACGAGTTTGCCGTCCTCGGCGACCGGCAAGACCGGATACTCCAGGAATCGAAGAGCTTCGCCGGTCCCGAGCATCGGACTCAGATACGCCTCCGGCTCGCGGAGGAGGTGGAAGGCTCGCTGCGGCGAAGATCGCACTACCACCGTGCCCGAAGGAGCACGGTTTCTCAGCCGTCTGCCCTGGCCGAAAAACTGACGTTGCAGCCATGAGCCACCGGGCGCCCCGGCAACCAGCAAGGTGCCGGTGTCTAGTTCATCGATCAGATCGGATGGTTCCGACGTCTCAACGAGTCGATAGGCCATCCCGTGGGCGACCGTCGTCAACGCCTCAACGCCTGCCTTGACCACGTCGCGATCGTCCTCGGGACTCATGGCGCGGAGAACCTCCACCGGCACTCCGAGAGTATTGGCCAGCTGATAGGCGACGATCGACGCCAGCTCCGAATGCGGCCCACCTGCTACAGCCGCGACGATCGACGTCGTTCCGGCCAGGTCTACTTCGTAAGGCACGGCCACCGAGACAAGATCGAAGGACGTCAGCTTCTTCATAACAAGCAGTTCCGCTCGCGCTGTTCTGCAAATCTCGTCGAGACTGCCCTCGACCCGCAGCGGGTCGGAAACGAGCGCGGTGGCGAGTTCGCCGCAACCCTTTCCCCGCGTCCAGATAACTGAACGAAGCACAAAAGGGGGACCGAGGGGCTCGGGAAGAGGAACCATGTGGCGACCAGTGTGGGGGGCAATGCCGCCGAACGCAAGCCGGGATGTCGCCGATCCCGGCCCTCAACTTGGGAATATCGCCCGGACACCGTACATTCTCTTTTCGCAATGATCATTGGCATACCCAAGACCACAGAGGCCGGTGAGCACCGGGTTTCTTTGACTCCCGATGTGGTCACCCGTCTTACGAAAGATGGCCACGAGGTCGTGGTCGAATCCAACGCCGGAACGGCTGCCGGATTCATCGACGAAGCCTACGTAGCAGTCGGTGCATCGATTGGCGATGCCGCCCGCGTTTGGTCGGCGGATGTTGTGTGTTCCGTTTCGTACCCATCCGATGCAGCTGCCGCGCAGCTGAAACCGGGTGCAGTGCTTCTCGGACTGCTGCAGCCGTTGGATCGACCGGAGCGGTTCCCCGCCCTCGCCTCAACAGGCGTGACCTCGATCGCTTTTGAAGCCGTTCCTCGCACGACGCGCGCCCAGTCGATGGATGTGTTGTCGTCGCAGGCGACGGTGGCCGGTTACCAGGCAGTCCTCATGGCCGCAGAGAAACTAGACAAGTTCTTCCCGATGCTGACTACAGCCGCGGGAACGGTTGCACCCTCGAAGGTGTTGATCCTCGGCGCAGGTGTCGCCGGCCTCATGGCCATCGCCACCGCACGCCGCCTAGGCGCAATCGTGCACGCATTCGATGTACGGGCTGAAGCCGCCGAGCAGGTCGAATCGCTCGGCGCCAAGTTCGTCAGCGTCGACATAGAGCAGCAGGATTCTTCCGCGACCGGCGGTTACGCCAAAGAGGTGGCAGGGGACACTCAGGCGAAGATCATGGCCGGCCTGGCCAAACCGGTCTCCGAAGCCGACGTCGTCATTTCGACGGCGCAGATTCCCGGACGCCCGGCCCCGCTTCTGCTGACCCAGCAGATGGTGGAATCAATGCGGCCGGGAGCTGTCGTCATCGACCTGGCCGCGTCAACGGGCGGCAACTGCGAGCTCACCAGGGCCGATGAGACGGTCGTGCACGCCAACGTCACAATCGAAGGACCGACCAATCTGGCCAGCCTGGCCGCAGGCGATGCGTCCCGTATGTACGGTCGGAATGCTCTCGCCCTGATGAAACTCTTCCTCACCGAGGAGGGAGTCAACATCGACTTCGAGGACGACATCATCGATGGCTCTGTGATCACTCACGGAGGCAACGTGGTGCACTCCCGCGTCAAAGGAATACTCGACGGAGGAGGTAACTGATGGAACTTGTGATTTCCATCACCGTATTCGTCCTCGCCGCCTTCGTCGGCTTCGAGGTGATCACGAAGGTGCCACCGACGCTGCACACCCCGCTCATGTCGGGGTCGAACGCGATCTCAGGTGTCACGATCATCGGCGCATTGATTGTGGCCGGCAAGGCCGACAGCACCCTCGGTGAGATCCTGGCCTTCCTGGCGGTGACGATGGCCATGATCAATGTGATCGGCGGCTTCATGGTCACCGACCGCATGCTCGAGATGTTCAAGAAGAAGGAACGCTGATGAGCCAGGAACTATCAGCGATCATCTATCTCGTAGCCGCGGCGCTCTTCATTTTTGGACTGAAGCGTCTCTCATCACCGGCCACCGCCCGCTCCGGAAACCAATTGGCGGCGAGTGGGATGGCCATCGCAATCATCGTCACACTATTCAACAGCGGCATCAGCGCCTGGGCGATCATCGCCGGCATCATCGTCGGTAGCGGGATCGGCGCGTATCTGGCCAGAACCGTCGAGATGACCGGAATGCCGGAACTCGTCGCGGCCTTCAACGGCTTTGGTGGTGGCGCCTCTGTCATGGTGGCGTCGGCGGAGTTCTTCCAGAACCCAGATCCGGCGATTCAGACGATCGTCACGATCGTGTTGTCTGTGGCGATCGGTTCAATCACCTTCTCGGGAAGCTTCGTTGCCTTTGGAAAGCTCAACGGCAAGCTCCCAGGGCAGCCTTTCGGCTACCCGGCACAGAAGCTGATCGATCCGCTGATCGTGGCGGCGATCGTCGGCCTCGGCGTCCTGCTGGCGTTGGACGTCGGCGGTTCCCTGGTCATCTGGATCCTCATGGCTCTGGCTTTGATTCTCGGTATCACCCGGGTCATCCCCATCGGTGGAGCCGACATGCCGGTCGTGATCTCGTTCCTGAATGCCTTCTCCGGTATTGCTGCGTCGATGGCCGGATTCGTCATCAACGAGAACGCACTGATCATCTCGGGTGCACTCGTCGGAGCCGCGGGTCTGATCCTCACCAACATCATGGTGAAGGCGATGAACCGCTCACTAGCGAACGTCTTGTTCGCAGCCTTCGGCGGTGCGGACTCGACCGGCGATGGCGGAACAACGAGCGACAAACCTGTGAAATCTGCTTCGGCAGAAGATGTCGCTATCACCATGGCCTACGCCAGGTCGATCATCGTTGTCCCCGGATATGGGCTCGCCGTCGCCCAGGCCCAGCACGTGATGCGTGAACTGGCGGACCTTCTCGAAGAGAAGGACGTCGAGGTTCGCTATGCGATCCATCCAGTGGCTGGACGCATGCCCGGCCATATGAATGTGTTGCTGGCCGAGGCCGATGTGTCGTACGACAAGTTGTATGCACTCGAGGACATCAACGGTGACTTCCCGCGCGCGGATGTTGCCCTGATTGTCGGTGCCAACGACGTCGTGAACCCGGCGGCCCGTGAGGATGAGACGTCACCCATCTACGGAATGCCGATCCTCGATGTTGACTATGCGACGACGTCGGTGGTCATCAAGCGCAGCCTCTCGCCCGGATTCGCCGGCATCGACAATCCGTTGTTCTATAACGAAAACAACCTGATGCTGTTCGGCGATGCCAAGGGAGCCATTCAAGACCTCATCAACGCCGTAAAGGAGTTGTGAGAGCTCGTCACGAGTAGCACGTAGCGAGCATGAGAAGTCCGCCGGCCCCTACCGGGCCGGCGGACTTCTTTGCTATTTGGTGGCGACCACGGAAAACATGAGTGGTATTCCGGGCTGGTCGGGAGGTAGTCGCCACCACCCGGAATCATCCTCGACCATGTGCGGCATCGCCTGCCATGCGAGCCGGTCGTACTCCTCGAAGCGTTCGATGGTCAATCCTGCATTGACGAGACCGCCGAGGATGTCGGAGATGGGGTGGATCCGATAGACGGTCCTGGTGACGGGTGCGGAAGGATCAGCGTATGAGCCTTCCTCTTCAAACGCGAGTGCGTCCCGGGCGAAGTAGTCGTACCGCAGTCGCATCGCCCCGTCGGTGCGTTCATCGTCGAACGCCTGGAGAACAGGATGGCTGTCGACGACGACCACCCTGCCGCCGGGCTGCAAATGGCGGGCAATCGTCTCTCCCCAGGACTTCAGCTCGGGAAGCCAGCCGAGGATGCCGTGGGAGGTGAATACGATCTCAAACTGCCGGCCAAGCTCCAGATCGATGACGTTGCCGACTTCGAACTGTGTGTCGAGATTCAACGATGCGGCCAACTCCCTCGCAGCTTGTATCGCCACCTCCGAGAAATCGACTCCGGTGGCGATCGCTCCGTGACGGGTCCATGACATCGTGTCGAGACCGAAGTGGCATTGGAGGTGTAGGAGCTGCTTTCCGCTCACGTTTCCGACGAGGGCAGATTCCACATCGTCGATCGTGTCCCGCCCCGCCCGGAAACTCTCGAGGTCGTAGAACTCGGAGGTGAGGTGTCCAGGCGTGACCGTATCCCAATGCCGTCGGTTGATTTCGATGAAGTCGGTCATGAGGAGCGTGAGGCTAGGCGATTGGCCCCGTACTGACACCCGCAAATAGCCCGACCCGGTATCCGATCTCCAATTTGGGATCGTTGCGCCCCGACTCGCCGAAGTAGAAGGCGAGCAGGGTTCGTGCCTCTTCGAGGTCGTCGAAAGCAAAGACCGTCTCGATCGCCTCACACTCAAACCCGAACCCATTCCATATCTCGGGATCGGCGCGATGGCCCGTTCCATCTTTGACGTAGGAGAGGAATCCGTCGTCGCCGAGATTGTCGACAATCAGAAGTGGACCGCCAGGCCGTACGACCCGATGCAGCTCCCGCAAACCCGGACCCGGGTCCCAACCTCCGCCGGTGAAGAAGTACGCCCAGGTTGCGTAGGCAGCATCGACGGCGCCGTCGGAAAACGGCAGGTGTTCTGCCTCACCCCGCACCCAGCTCAGTGCCCGCTCGGGTCGGACCATCCCTGCCGCCGGTTCCAGAGCTATGACGCGGCGTCGGTCATGAACCAACCGTTGAGCCGTGAATCCGTCCCCCGCACCGACATCGAGAATGAGCCCTTCGGCGGGCAGGCGCCGTTCGAGGGCGGATACGACATGACCGGGCCGATCCATGGCGCGTCGCTCGAGGGCGAACATCACCGGATCCTCTGCACCGTAGAAGGGTATGACCGCCACCCCGCCATGTAACCATCCCAATCCGACCGGCGATACCTAATACTGCCCGGAAATCAGAAGGGCGAGGCCGGCGGCGATCATGGCAGCTGCAACCAGCCTTCTCCGGCCGAAAGGCTCGCCGAGAATCAGCCAACCACCCAGGGCACCGAAGACGACCGACGTCTCTCGAACGGCAGCGACCAGACCCAGCGGCGCGGACCGTGCGGCGATGAGCACCAGAATGTAGGCACCCGCGGAAGCTGCACCGGCAAAGGCATACCGCCCCGGCTCGGCTGCGACCGCCCCCACCAGTCCGTTCCACGATCGAAGCCGGATCACCAGTGGCGTGAAACCAACGGCGCCGGCGAGAAACACGGTGATGGTGTAGGAAACGCTCTCACCGAGTGACCTGACCGCGGCTCCGTCGAGACTCGTGTAGGAAGCGATCAGCAAGGCCGTCAACATCGCCCAACCAAGGCCGGCTCCACCGCTGCCTCGGCGAGCCATGAACAGAATCCCAACAACCAGCACCAGCACGGCAATCGTCCCCACCATGCCGGGACGGTCATCCAGAAACACCATCGCTGCCACCGTGACGAAGACCGGAGCACCACCCCGAGCGATCGGATACACAAACGACAGGTCCGCCCGCTCGTAGGCAGCCACGAGCGACAGGCTGTAGGCGACGTGAATCCCCCCGGAGACTACGAAGAACGGCCAGGCCTCCCAAGGGATACCCATCGACACCAGGAACGGCAGAAAGATCAAAGCCCCGAAGAACACCTGAGCCCATCCGGCGACCAGACGATCATTGCTGGCCTTGACCACCAAATTCCACGACGCATGCATCAAGGCCGCTGCCAAGACCAGTGCCAGCGATGACAGTTCGATTTCCGTCTCCTTCCTCGGTGAAGTGTATGACGGCCGCGGATGGGGCAGGAGAATCCTGGTTAGCATCGGCGGCCGTGACCGACGCTCTCTACGTACCCGATGGCGACCAGTTCGTTTCCACCTCGTTGACCCGTGGGCCGTGGTCGCCGCACAGCCAGCACGGTGGCCCTCCCTCTGCGCTGTTGATTCGCGCCGCCGAGCAACTGGCCGGTGATCACACGATGATGGCTCGGGCGACGATCGAGATCCTGTGTCCGATCCCGGTTTCCAACCTCGAGGTTGAAGCCCGCACGATTCGGCCGGGCCGGAAGGTCCAGATGATTGAATCCACCCTCATCGCAGATGGCTCCGAGATCGCCCGTCTCACCTCTTTACATCTTCGACAAAACGACGAGTTTGAGACTCCACCGCCGTTGCACGATGTTGCGCCTCCCCCGCCACCCACCGAGGGAACGAACGTCGATGCTTTCAACCTCGGTTACGAGAGCTTCGTCAACGACGCCCTCGAGGTCCGTTATCTCGGCCGCCCGGCAAACGAACCGGGCCCATCGAAAGCCTGGACGAGACTCAGAGTCCCGCTGGTGGCCGGCGAGGACACTTCTCCTACGCAGCGGGTAGCGGTCGCCGCCGATTGCGGAAACGGAATCAGCTTCGAGATCCCATTCGACTCGCACCTCTTCGTCAACCCCGACCTGACGATCTATTTGCACCGTCCACCGGTGGGCGAATGGGTGCTGATTGACTCGGTGACGGACCTCGGCCCGGGTGTCGGCCTTGCCCAATCCGCCCTTTTCGATGTTGACGGACCGATCGGGCGGTCGCTACAGGCTCTCTACGTCGACAGACGCGACACCTAGAACACCGCTCGGCGGCGTA
>CBDTUP010000051.1:0-10856 GCA_965363685.1 uncultured bacterium
GTAGGTCGCCGCTCGGAATCTGTCCCAAGAATCGGCCGGGAACTCTGGCCTGCTCCGACCCGTCCTCGAGGTCGACGGTGAAGATGTTGAACCCGGTCTCGTCCAGGCTCTCGATGACGATCCCGCTGTCGTCGTAGAGCAGGATCTCTCCCCCCTCTTCAAGCGGCGCCACAGCTTGAGTTCCGGTGGGGAGTGTCGCCGTCTTCAGGCTCAGTTGCGGCTCTACATTGAGATTCGTGACCTCGATCCACGCCAGCTGCGCTGGATCATCCGCATGCCATGACCACGTCGCCACGTCAACTGCCAGCGGTTCCTGACTCCCGGGAATCCCCACCCATAGAACTCCTAGAGGTGAAACGCCGCTCCTTGTCAGGATGCCGACTCGAACTCCGGATGCGTTGAAACGGGCGCCAGTGATGGTGTTGGGAACATCGAGCTCCAGGGGTGTGCCTGTTCTCGACTCCCACCGCCACAGCTTGCCCTGTTGGTTGACCGCGCCGGCGAGGAACAGCGTGCCCTCGTAGCCGTCGACGAGGATGTCCAGTCGGGAAGGCGCCAAAACGGTGGTGGTGGTTGGGACGGTCGGCACTGCGGCGGGGGCGGTGATGGTCGAAGGCGCCGCCTCTGGATCGGGGGAGTTCTGTTGTGCTCCGGTGGCCAGGAGCAGGCCGATGGCCAACCCTCCGAGCGCTCCGACGATGACACGGCCCCGTCTTCCCGAGTCCGGTTCGTTTGGGTCGGTTTCATTGATGACGTGATCGACCGGGATGACTCGCTCCGTTGGGTTGTTGAAAGACGTCACTTCAGCGACTCCCGGGTCATGCCGACTGAATAGATGTAACCACATGGGGAGACGAAGGATGCGAGAAGCGCCAGAACTCTCAATCGAAATGGGTGAGAGGACGATCATTGCTCTCGATCGCGAAGCCGAATGGCCGGATATCGAGGTTCACAGCCGGTTCATCGAAGCGCGGAAGAGGTGCCGCCTGGAGTCCAGGGACAATCTCCTCGGCCGCATCGACGAGGTGCTGAAGGCGGCCAGTTAGCGGCCAAGGGCTAATGGCTGACGCGAAGCGTCAGCTGAACCTCGCGTCGTGATGCCAGCAGCGCTCCGATGATCACAAGACCGACTCCGATGATTGAGATCACTCCCACGACGTCTCCGCGGAATGACACGCCGAGCCCGAGAGCGACAACCGGGATCATATAGGTGATGATTGAGGCCCGAGTGCCGCCGACCCGGCCGGTCAGTGTTCCCATGATGACGAATGCCAAGCCGGTGCCAACGAATCCAGCAACGGCGACGGCGATGAATGAGTCCCACCTCCAGCTCGAATCGAGCGCGCCCCATACTCCGAGTGGAGCCGTCCAGAGCGATGCCAGGCCGAGCATGCGAGCCATGACCGGGAGTGACCCGTATCGCTGCTGGATAGGAGTAGCGATTGTGATTGCGAGACCGTAGCAAACGGCGGCAAGTACCACGAGCCCCACTCCGAGGGCCTCCGAGCCGTCTTCGCTGAGCGACGGTGAAGCAATCGCGACGACACCGAGGAAACCGACGGCAATACCCACCAGGTGAGCGCCGCGAGGAAGGCGGCGAAGCATCAAGGAACCAATTGCGGCAGCGAAGATCGGCACGGCCCCGTTGAGCATTCCTGCCACCGCCGAGTTGATCCACTGCTGAGCAATCGGAAAGAGGCTGAACGGGATCGCGACCCAGATGATCGATAGGGCGATCAGGCGCGGCCAATCGGCTCTGTCGATAGGAGAGCGAGCTTTGGGGAAGAACCACAAGACCGCGGCACCGAGCCCTACCCGCAGGAGCGTGATCAGGCCGGGCCTGAACGCATCGAGCCCGATATCCATCAGCAGGAATGAAGCGCCCCAGATAACACTGATAGACCAGAAGAGCCCCCAGTCGCCGGCGGAGAATGATTGACGATTGGTGCCGTCTGAGGTGGAGAGAATTCTAGAGGTCAAGGATCACCTAGTTGGTCGCCAACTCGTTCGATTGTCGCCAATATCGCCGGACATTTCCGGCCAACCTCAGCTACTCCTTGAGCGCGCCAGACATCATGCCGCGCAAGAAGTAGCGGCCGAGGAAGATGTAGATCAGGAGTGTCGGAACAGCTGCCAGGAAGGAGGCAGCCATCTGGATGTTCCAGGCGATGATCTGGCTGCCGGCCAGGTTGTTGAGCGCCACCGTCACCGGCCAGTGCTCGGTGTCGGTCAGGACTACCGCGAACAGGAAGTCGTTCCAGGCCGAGGTGAACTGCCAGATATAGACCACGACGAAGGCCGGAATGGCCAGCGGGAGCATGATCCTCGTGTAAGTGCCGAAAATCCCGGCGCCGTCGATCTTGGCGGCCTCGATCAGTGTCTCGGGGATGGTTGCGTAGTAGTTGCGGAAGATCAGCGTTGTGATCGGGATCCCGTAGATGACGTGCACCATGACCAATCCCCAAGTGCCGCCGGCGAGTCCGATATTCGACATGAAGGACACCAACGGAATGAGTACCGCTTGGTAGGGGATGAACATTCCGAACAAGAGTATGGGGAAGATGACGTTGGCTCCCCTGAACTTCCATTTCGCCAGCACGAATCCGTTGATGGACCCGAGGATCGACGAGATGGTGGCGGCCGGAACGACGATCATGACGGAGTTCCATAGGTTCGGGCGTAGCGCCTCCCAGGCGGCCCGGAAGTTGTCGAATGACAGGCCGGCAGGGAGGTTCCACATTGTGCGCAGGCTGACTTCGTCGAAGCTCTTGAACCCGGTGTTCAACATCACGAACATCGGGACGAGGTAGAACAACGCCATCATCGTCAGCGGTATGTATACCCATGCTTTGCGCGCGCTTCCGGGGGTGGAGAGGGTGGTCATACGTCCCTCTCCTGTCGCAGCGTGTACCACAGGTACGGGACCACGAGTACGGCCACCGACAGCAGCAAGACAATCCCAATGGAGGCGCCCCGTCCGTAGAACAAACCGTCGAACGTGGTCGTCCACATGTAGATGGAAGGCACATCGAGAGCAACCTGCTTACCTGCCATCGCAACAATCAAATCGAAGACTTTGAGGGAGATGTGGCCGAGGATGATGATGGCGCTGAGGGTCACCGGTCGGATCAGCTTCATCACGACTTTGCGGTAGACCTGGAGTTCCGAGGCGCCGTCGACTCGGGCGGCCTCTCGCAGTGATTCGGGCACGGCGCGCAGGCCGGCGAGGTAGAGCGCCATCGTGTATCCGGACATCTGCCATACGGCGGGTATCGCGACCGCAGCGATGCCCCAAGTAGGTGTTCCGTGCCACTGGTTGATGAGAAAGTCGAGTCCGAGCTTGTCGAAGATCAGATTGAGGCCGCTGAGCCTGTCGCCTTGGGCGGGGTTCATCAGCCAGCGCCAGACGACGCCGGTGACGATGAAGGAAATCGCCATCGGGAACAAGAACAGGCTGCGGAAGAAGCCTTCGGCGCGGATCCCCTTGTCGAGAAGGATCGCCAGCCCAAGGCCGATTGCGAGACAACCCAGAACGAAGACAACGGTGAAGATGGCCGTGTTCTGGATGTCGATATCGAAGCGAGGATCGGAAGCGAGACCCTGAAAGTTGTCGAGACCGACGTAGGTGTAATCGGCCTCCAGGCCCTTCCAGGCGCTGACGGACACTCGAGCCGTCCAGCCGATGAATCCGTAGACGAACAGCGTGACGGCCACCAGAGAGGGCAACACCCACAGAACCCCCCACCAGTTCTGCATGGTGAAGAACCGGGGCCTCTTCTTCGTCGCCGGCGCTGTGGTCTCAGCGGTAGCTACCGCCATCTACTTCTCCCGGGTAGGGAAACGGTCGGTCCCCAATGAAAGGGGACCGACCGCCACTGATAGGACGTGAACAGGAACCTAGCCGGACGCTTCCTGGGCTGCGACCAGAGCTGTCTGGAAAGCGGCGACATCGCCGTCGACCAGGAAGAGGCCGAGCGCTGTGTCGATTTCCGACTTCCAGGAGTCGTTGGCGACCACACCGTGGGTGAGGCTACCGACGACCGTGTTGCTGGCCCAGTCGTCCATGGCGGAGAGCAGGTACTCACCGTACAGGCTGCGATCGCCGTCGCTCCGTGCCGGGATGGATCCCTTGACGGGGTTGAAAGCGTCTTGGCCTTCGAGCGAACCGGCAACCTTGAGCCACGCGATGGCGGCGTCACGGTGCGGTGCGTTCTTGGCAAGTACGAAGCTGTCGGACAGGAACTGGAACAGGCCGCTCGTTCCGGGCACCGGGGCCCAGCCGAAGTCGGTGTTGGGCTCCATACCGAGTTCACGGAAGAATCCTTCCGCCCAGTCACCCATGATGTTGAAGGCGGCATTGCCGTCGAGCACCAACTGACCGGCGTCCTGCCATGACAGGGCCGAGGCGTCGGAGTTGACGTAGGTCAGTGTCTTGGCGAAGTCCTCGAGGGCCTTCGTGACCTCGGCGCTGTCCCAGCTTCCGGTTCCGTCCCAGAGGCTGTTCCAGCCGTCGGCGCCCATGGAGGCGAGCATGATGGTCTCGAGCAGATGCAGCGACGTCCACTGCTCACCCATGGCGAGCGGTGCGTCCATTCCGGCGGCCTGGAGCGTGTCCATGGCAGCGAAGAAGTCATCAAGCGTCTCGGGTACATCGAGGCCGTTGTCGGCCAAGACCGTCGGGTTGGTCCACAGCACATTGGCGCGGTGGATGTTGACGGGCACCGAGTAGATGTTGCCACCATCGCTGATCAGTGGGATCAACGTCTCAGGCATGACATCCAGCCAACCCATCTCGTCATAGAGGAAGTTGAGCGGCTCGATCTGGTCGGCGGCCACATAGGTGCCGATCAGCTCTTGTCCGGCGTGTCCCTGCCAGCTGTCCGGCGGATCGTTCGCCTGCAAACGCGAAGCGAGAACGGCGCGGGCGTTGGTGCCTGCACCACCGGCGACGGCCGAGTTCTCGAACGTGATGTCCGGATCGGTGGTCGCAAAGACCTCGATCATGGCGTCGAGGCCTGCGGCCTCACCGCCACCGGTCCACCAAGAAAACACCTCAACGGTGTTCATCATGTCGTCGCCACCGGCTGCCGTTGTAGCAGTCGTGTCGTCGCCTGTGGTTGTGTCTGTAGTTTCTTCGTCTCCCCCGCATGCCGCCGCGATCATTGAGAACGCGAGTACGGCTGCGAGCAGACGCATAAGTCTGGATCTAACCATCGAACCTCCTATGGATTGCGACTGTAAGAGTCGCTACCCATAACTTACGATTGGGTTGGTTTAGTTGTCAAAACGCAACCCTTCAACTTGCGTCTTGACAACTAGCCGAAACCAAACGTAACTTAGTATTTGTGGAACATGTGCCCCCCACTCTTCGTCGAAGTCGCATGCTGGCGCTTATCCGCGAGCGGGAATTCATGCGCGTGTCAGATCTCAGCCGGTTGTTCGGTATCTCTGAAGTCACGGTTCGGTCGGACCTCGATGCCCTCGCCGGCGACGGCGGATTGGAGAGGGTGCATGGTGGTGCCGTTCTTCGCAGCAGACGTCGGGCGGCGGAGCCGAGTGTTGAGGAATCTGAGAGCGCCTCGGCGGCAGAGAAAGCCGCGATCGGGCGGGCTGCCGCGGCAATGGTCTCGCCTGGAGAGACCGTAATTCTCGACGTTGGGTCAACGGTGGCCGCGGTCGCCAGATCGATGGTCGTTCGTGATGACCTCGAAGACGTGGTCGTTTTCACAAACGGCCTCAACGTGGCACTTACTCTGGAGAAGGGAGTGCCGGCATTCTCGGTGATCGTCACGGGCGGAACGCTGAGGCCACGTCAGCACTCGCTGGTTGGGGCGATGTCCGACGCGATCCTTTCTCAGATCAATGTCAACACGACCTTCATCGGCTGCAACGGCGTTCATCCAGAGGAGGGGATCACCAACATCAACCTTCCCGAGGCAATGGTGAAAAGGCGCATGATCCAGGCTGCTCAACGCTGTGTCGTGGTCGCCGATGGATCCAAGATCAACAACATCAGCGTTGCGAAGATCGCCCGTCTATCGGACGTCGACGTTGTCATAACCGGCGAGTCGGCTCCTCCTGAAGTGGTCGAGCAGTTGCGTGAAGCAGGAGTGACGGTCGAGGTGGCAGAGTGACTTTACCGGACGTAGTCGGCGACGGCGGATCGAGTCCGGGGGCGCATCGCCGCTTCAACCCCCTCACCGGACACTGGACCCTCGTCTCGACCGGACGGACCTCCCGTCCCTGGCAGGGAAGTATGGAGACGGACGCCGCCGAAACTCGTGCGCGTTTCGATCCCTCTTGTTATCTCTGCCCCGGCAGTACCCGGGCCGGCGGGATCGTCAACCCCGAGTACTCGGCCACCTTTGTCTTCACCAACGACTTCCCGGCACTACGACCGGAACAGGGGATGATGACTGCGGACCAGAGCCCGCTCTTTCGATCCGAATCCCAGTCCGGCACTTGCCGGGTTGTCTGTTTCTCGCCTCGCCACGATCTGACGCTGGCGCGGATGGATCCAGATTCCGTTCGGGGCGTCATCGATGTCTGGGCCGAACAGACCGCCGAACTGGGGCGCGACTATCGATGGGTGCAGGTCTTCGAGAACTCAGGCGCGGCCATGGGAGCTTCGAGCCCGCACCCGCACGGGCAGATCTGGGCGGGGTCGGCTCTCCCGAGCGAGGTTGAGGCCGAGGATGCGCGGCAGCGGGACTACTTGCGGGATCACAGACGCTCGATGTTGGTCGACTACGGGGAGAAGGAGAGCGAACGTGGTGACCGGGTGGTGGCATCCGGTGAATCCTGGCTGGCGGTGGTCCCCTACTGGGCCGTTTGGCCGTTCGAGGTGCTGTTGCTGCCACGCAAGCCGGTGCGACACCTCTACGAGTTGTCAGATTTGGATCGTCGCGACCTCTCAAGAGTTCTGAGCGAGTTGCTGACCCGCTACGACAATCTGTTCGAGTATCCGTTCCCGTATTCAATGGGATGGCACGGTGCTCCTCACGGCGACGATGAGAACGATCACTGGCAGCTTCACGCTCACTTCTATCCACCGTTGTTGCGTTCTCCGTCGGTTCGAAAGTTCATGGTCGGATATGAGTTGCTGGCCGAGCCACAGCGCGATCTGACGGCAGAGGAAGCTGCCGCGCTGCTGCGGGCTGTTTCGGACGTCCACTACCTGTCCCGAAGCGCCGTGCATGTCGACTGAGTCGCGGGCGGTTGAGGGCTTTCGGGATCACTTTGGTGGTGATCCGGAGTTCGTCGTCACTTCACCAGGTCGGGTGAATCTGATTGGAGAGCACACCGACTACAACGAAGGCTTCGTGCTCCCGATGGCGATCGATCGGGCAACCGTGATCGCCGGCCGTGCCAGAACAGACCGGACGGTTGAGTTGACTTCCGAGGGCTTTGGAACTGCGGCGTTCAGTCTCGACAGCCTCGAGCACGGCGGCGAGAGCTGGGTTGAATACATCAAAGGAGTGGCCTGGGCGTACGGGCCCGATGCGACGGGCGGGTTTGATGCCTCGATCACCAGCGATATTCCGCTTGGAGCCAGCCTCTCTTCGTCGGCCGCGCTCGAAGTAGGCGTCGCCCGGGTCTTCTCGCAACTGCTGGATGCTGATTGGGATCCAATCGCGGCTGCCGGGTTGTCCCAGCGGGCAGAGAACGATTGGGTGGGGATGAACAGCGGGATCATGGACCAACTCGTGTGCGCAGCGGGTCAAAGTGGCCAAGCTCTTCTCATCGATTGTCGGACTCTCGATGTCGTCAATGTTCCCATTCCACCGGAGGTCAACTTCGTAATCCTCGATACAGGCACTCGTCGCAAGTTGACCGAGAGTCGCTACAACGAGCGACGTCGGGAGTGTGAGCAGGCGGCCGAGAGGTTCGGAGTCGACTCGTTGCGGGACCTTGCGCTGGAGGCGCTCGTGAGGCCGGGATTCGACGACCCGATTCTGATCAAGCGAGCCCACCATGTGGTTACAGAGAACGCTCGGACTCTGCAGGCCGTCGACGCCTTGCGCGTCGGGGATGTCCGCGGGTTCGGCCGGTTGATGGTGGCTTCTCATGAGAGCCTTCGTGACGACTTCGAGGTCTCCAGCGGCGAACTGGATGTGATCGTCGAGGCGGCCAGCGCGATCGACGGTTGTCAGGGGGCAAGGATGACGGGTGGTGGTTTTGCCGGTTGCGCGGTTGCGCTGGTCGAGAAGGCGGCCACGGAGACCTTTTCGGAGAGGGTCGCGCAGAGCTACCTGCGGAGTACAGGGCGAGAGTCTTCGATCTACGTTTGTGAGCCGGCTGAGGGGGTCTCAGCCCGGGAGTACTCCGTCGCCTAGAGTCGCCGAAACGGGGTCGCGTCCTGGAAGGTGTTTCGATGAGCAAGGTCATGTCCATGCGTGAGCGAGTGGATGCGGGTAGGTGGATGATCTTCGGTTACGGACTGGTTGCTCTTTTGAGCTGGTGGTGGCATGGCGGCACTTCTGCACCGTCGTTCTGGTGGTCGGTAACTCTCTTGTTGGTGATCGGCGGTTTGCTCGGGATTATCCGCGGCGCTGTTTTGGTGGCGTCCGGTTTTTCAGGATTCGGCCGGAACTTCCATGAGCCAAGGGACCCTATTGAAATCCCGGCCGAAGATGACCCGAACGGTCAATCGGTCGCCCTCAACAGCCAGACCGCCGGTGCATTGGTTACCCCGATGGTGTTGCTGATATCGGGGAGCATCGTCACTGTGTTCAAGGTGTTTCCCGCAACAAACAGCCTCTCGTGGGAGTTTCGCGATGAGCCCTGGGTGTCGCCTCGGGTCCTGGTTCCCTGGATGCTCTTCGTTGGGTTCGTCGTTATCGCTTGGAGCGTTTTGCTTCGCCTGATGATGAAGACCGGCCCGGACCGCTGGACCTACTTTCCTGGCACGAGGGACGAGATCCGAAAGGTGACCAGAACCTACATCGTGTGGAGCGTCATCCTGATCGCTATTGCGGCCGCGAACGTCTGACGCGGTGTAGCTGTTCTCGAGCGTGAGGCCGCCCCTGGGCACAACTATCCGGCTCTTCGGGATGTGTCCCAGATGTCGATTTCTGAATCGACGGCGTAGCGATCGATGTGCTCAAGTTCATCAGAGGTGAAGTCAAGGTTGTTCACGGCACCAAGACTCTGCTCCAGTTGGTCCACGGAACTGGCTCCGATCAAGGCCGACGTCACCCGTTGATCGCGTAGCGACCAGGCGATCGCCATCTGTGCAAGGGTCTGGCCCCGTTCGGCGGCGATGCCGTTGAGGGATCGAACCCGAGCCAAAACATCCTCGGTCAGCCAACCGGTGTCGAAGCTCTCGTCGTTGGTAGCTCGAGATCCTTCCGGTGTCCCGCCCAGGTATCTGTCGGTGAGAAGTCCTTGACCGAGAATCGAGAAGGCAATGCAACCCATGCCGAGATCCGAGAGCGTATCGAGCAACTCGACCTCGATCCATCGGTTGAACAGCGAATAGGAAGGCTGATGAATCAGCATCGGCACGCCCATCGCCCTCAGGATCTTGGTCGCTTCAACGGTCTTGGCGGGTGAATAGGAGGACACTCCTGCGTACAAGGCTTTCCCGCGCCGAACCGCGTCGGCCAGAGCACCCATCGTTTCCTCGAGCGGTGTGTCGGGGTCGTACCGATGGGAGTAGAAGATATCGACGTATTCGAGTCCCATACGTTCGAGGCTCTGGTCGAGGGAAGCGAGCAGGTACTTCCGTGATCCGCCATCTCCAAACGGTCCGGCCCACATGTCGTACCCGGCTTTGGTCGAGATGAGCAGCTCATCTCGGTGTTTGCCGAGACCTTCACGAAGAATCTCACCGAAGACGATCTCGGCGTACCCGTACGGCGGTCCGTAGTTGTTGGCCAGATCGAAGTGATAAACGCCGAGGTCCCAGGCCCGGTGCACGATATTGCGCATTACCTGTGGGTCCCGATCGGACCCGAAGTTCTTCCATAGCCCGAGCGTGATTGCCGGCAGAAGAACCCCGGACCGGCCGCTCCGGCGTTGTGGCATCAAGTTGTATCGTGAGGTTGGTTCGGTAGTCATCGGCTCTCCGGGATCGAGTTGCTGTGGCCCGTGGATGAACAGGACGCTAACGCGAAGATCCTCATCCCACAGCATTGAAGTTCCGGTCGGATCGCACCCGCCGGTTGTCACCAAACGACACCGTTCCGGCAGAATGCTCCTATGGCTGTAATCACCCGGTTCACCACGGCCGATGCGTCAAGTGAAGACCTCCGTCAGATCCGCCGGCTCTTCTTCACCGCCTTCGACGACTCCTTCACCGAACACGATTGGGGGCATGTTCTCGGTGGATGGCACATTGTGGTGGTGGACGGAGGTGAGATTGTCTCTCACGCGGCCGTTGTCGAACGGGTGCTCGAGGTCGGGAACCGTCCGTTTCGGACCGGATATGTGGAAGGTGTCGCCACCCATCCGAGAAGACAGCGGGAGGGACTCGGCACTCAGGTCATGGGCGAGGTATCGCTTTTGGTTCGCGATGAGTTCGAAATGGGGGCGTTGTCCACCAGCGTCCGAGGCTTCTATGAGAACCTTGGATGGCATCGCTGGCGCGGTCCCACCTACGTTCGATACGGCTCGGAACTCATTCGCACAGAGGACGAGGACGACGGCATCATGGTGATGCCGTTCGGGTCCAGCGAGGGAATTGACCCGGCTTCGTCTCTTTCTTGCCAGAGCCGCGTCGGAGACGACTGGTAGCCATCACCGGGTCCACGACCCTGATCTCAACGGTGGCTGATCGCCGCTGCCGACTATGAATTCATGGCGGAGGCGAGCCTAGGGACTCACTTGAGACTGAAGGGCGGGTATTCGTCTGT
>CBDTUP010000052.1:0-10847 GCA_965363685.1 uncultured bacterium
GCACTTCCTCCGGTCGATGTCGACCACGCCGTTGCCGCTGCCGCCCGGCGTTACCTGCGGGAATGGGTGGCAGCCGGTGACGACTCGTGGGCGTATGTGGAGTGGGACGTTGTTGAATCGATCGACGATCTGGGAGACGGCCTCTTCCGGGTGCTGATACGGATGCAGCTACTGCATACGACCGGCACCGAGACCGTTCGGCTTCCCGAGGAAGGCGTAGAGGTTCTCGTCAGGTTCGCCGGTGGCGAGGTCTCGATCGCAGATCTGCCTTCCCCGATCGTCCATGCGGCCCTTCCGGTGGCCGTTCCGCTGGTTGAGCCCACTCAGATTCCACCGGTTGTGGCGGCCGCGGCTCTGGAAGGGGTCGCCCCATGGGGCACGGGTGCGATCGTCTCAGGGGGCAGGATGGGAGATAGGTGGCGGATCGAGCTGCTGGTTGAGAGCAGTGGTGGATTGTCGAGGGAAGCAGTGATCTGGCTCACGTCCGATGGAGAGCGGACGACTCCCGAGCGCTAACCGCCGTACGTGTCCTCTAGGATCGCCTGAGCGGCGGGAGCTATTGCTCCCCAGTCGTATTCAGGAGCCTTGGTCAACGTTACGAAATCGGCGGTCATGAAGACACTGGTCACGCCTTCGACTTGGAACAGAGCATTGGCCACAGGGTCGTCGGTCTCCTGGGTGGGCACGAACGTTTTCGGGCCGCCCACATCGACTCCGACGGTGAACTTCAGGGCGTTGGGATTGGGCGTGTTCTCGATTCGTACCGGCATGCTCTCTGGTCCTTCCGACCCAACTCATCGTAGTGAGCGCTCATGACCCTTGGCGTCGATGTCGGAGGGACATTCACAGACCTTGCCTGGTGGGATGGTTCGATGCTCCACGTTGGCAAGACCTCCTCGACGGAGGACCAGTCAGAAGGAGTTGTTGCCGGAGCCGAAGAGGTCACCGGTGGCGGAACCGTCGACTCGCTTCTGCACGGGACGACGGTAGCTACGAATGCGCTCCTGGAACGCAAAGGTGCCAGGACGGCGCTGGTGGCAACCGATGGATTCGTCGACGTCATCGAGATTGGGAGGCAGGATCGGCCGTCTCTCTACGACAGCTTCTCGGATCGTCCGCCCGTCCTCGTCCGGCCTGAGCACCGATTCGGGGCTCGAGAGCGCTCGAGTCTCGACGGCGCATTCACGGTTGAACCGTCGGATCTGGAGGAGTTGGCGGAGGCGGTTGCCCGGTCGGACCCGGAGTCGGTGGCGGTCTCACTCCTGTACGGGTTTGCGAATCCAGCGCACGAACGGTCGGTACGGGACGCCCTCGCCCTCCGCCTTCCGGGCGTTCCTATCTCAATCAGCAGCGAGGTCGTTGGTGAGTTACGGGAGTTCGAACGGACCTCGACGACGGTCCTCAACGCCTACCTCAAACCGGTGATGGCCTCGTATCTCAAGCGATTGGTTGTGCGGGCGAAATCCAAGCGCCTACCCGGCGATGTGCTGGTGATGAGGTCATCCGGTGGACTAATGGACATCTCATCTGCCGGTCGTCTCCCGGCCGCTGCCCTTCTATCCGGACCCGCTGGGGGAGTGGTTGCGTCGGCGGCACTCGGCCGCCAGATGGGCTACGAGCGACTGGTCTCATTCGACATGGGCGGTACCTCCACTGATGTCTGCAGGATCGAGCGAGGTCGCCCGGAGGTCTCGTATGAAAGGGCGATTGACGGCTATCCATGCCGGCTCCCCTCGGTGGCGGTTCACACAATCGGGGCAGGGGGAGGCAGCGTTGGTTGGGTCGATGCAGGCGGTGCGCTGCGGGTGGGTCCGCGCAGCTCGGGAGCCATTCCCGGCCCGGCTTGCTATGACCGTGGGGGTCTGGAGCCGGCGGTCACCGATGCCAACCTGGCGCTAGGCCGCATCGGCTCCGAGGTTCTCCTGGCCGGCTCGGTCCCGCTGCGTCACGAGTTGGCAGTGGCCGCACTTGCCGGGCTGGGAGATCAGCTCGACCTCGATCACACCGAGATGGCGCTCGGAATGATCGAAATCGTTGAGGCCCATATGGCGCGGGCCATTCGGACGGTGTCGGTTGAGCAAGGAGCCGATCCGCGCGATGCGGCCCTGGTGGCTTTTGGCGGCGCCGGCGGCCTGCATGCGACGGCTCTCGCACGCAAGCTCGAAATGGCGTCGGTAGTGGTACCCCCGTTTGCCGGCGTGTTCTCAGCCTTTGGACTCCTTCTGAGTCCACCACGCCACGACGTGGCACTCAGCGTCTTGCTCCGGGGCGGCGACAGACTGGCCGGGATGGTTTCAAAGGTCACTCGCCGGGCGGGCAAGCAGTACAAGGCGCAGACGGGTGGGGAGGCGGATTCCATCGCCTGCGTCCTGGATATGCGGTATCTGGGCCAGGCCCACGAGACATCTGTGCCGTACTCGATCGACATGGATTGGGACGACCTGACGAATCGGTTCCACCAAGCTCATCAGTCGATGAACGGGTTCGCCCGTCCTCAGGATCCCGTGGAGATCGTCACTGTTCGCGCCGAGGCAGTCGGGACACCGGCCATGACATGGGACGCTCTTCCGGCCTTTTCTCCGTCGGGTCCGGCAGAGAATGGGCACAGGCAGGTCATGACAAGCGTTGGGGTTGAGGATGCGTCCGTCTGGCGGCGGGAAGGGTTGGCGTTGGGAGCGGAAGTGGTCGGGCCGGCGATCATCGAGGAAGGTCAGGCGACCACGTATCTGAACCGTGGTGAGCGGGCGGTGGTTGCAGAGACCGGAGCGCTGGAGGTGTCGTGGTGACCTCGATCAGCCCGATTGCTCTTGAGGTGGCAAGAAACCAGTTTGCGTCAATTGCCGACGAGATGGGATCGGTTCTTCGAAGGACCTCGTATTCGCCGAATATCAAGGAGAGAGCGGATTGCTCGGCTGCGGTGTTCGTCGCTTCCGGCGAAATGCTGGCACAAGCCGAACACATTCCCGTTCATCTCGGCTCGATGCCGGCTTCCGTGGCGGCCGTACTCGAACGCTTTGGTGACGAGGTTGAACCAGACACTCAATATGCGGTCAACGATCCCTTCTTCGGTGGCACCCACCTGAACGATCTGACACTGGTTCGGCCGGTTTTCTTCGGAGGATCCATCGCCGGCTGGGTGGCAAACCGTGCCCATCATGCCGACGTTGGCGGCGAGGCTCCCGGCTCGATGCCGGCCCACGCCACCCATGTGGATCAGGAAGGTCATCGGGTTCCACCGACTGTGGCTGTCCGGGGCGGCCGGTGGGTTGCGGGGTTCGTTGAGCCGTTCGTTGAGGCCACCAGAACCCCGGCGGAACGGATGGGTGATCTCTCTGCACAGCTGGGTGCAAACGAGGTGGGCGCCTCTCGGATGTTGGCGGCGATTGAGGCTGAAGGCCGGGCGACCTACGAGCGCCTGACTGTAGCCTTGCTGGATTATGGGGAGCGTCGCATGCGGGCAGCCCTGGAGGCGTTGCCCGATGGCGTCTACTCGTTCGCCGACGTGATGGAGTGGGGCGAAGCCGACCTCCCGATCAGGGTCACCATCGGAATCGACGGAGACCGACTACACGCCGATTTCTCCGATACCCATCCTCAAATCGAAGGAAACATCAACGCCGTCGAGGCGGTCACCCGATCATGTCTCTACTACGCAGTGCGGGTGGCAACCGACCCCTCGATACCGGCCAACGGCGGCTGCTACCGGCCGTTGAAACTCACCGCCCGGCCCGGGTCGTTGGTCGCTGCCCTGGCGCCGGCCGCGGTGGCGGCTGGAAACGTCGAGACCAGTCAGCGGATTGCAGATGTCTTGCTGGGTGCCTTGGCCCAGGCCGCGCCGGATAGGGTGCCTGCGGCTTCGCAGGGGACGATGAACAACGTGCTGATCGGATCCGACGAATTCGCCTACTACGAGACGCTCGCCGGTGGACAGGGCGGGCGGCCGGGTCGAGACGGTCAGTCCGGCCTTCACACCGGCATGACCAACACCAAGAACACTCCAATCGAGTCGCTCGAGAGCCACTACCCGTTTCGTGTGGTTCGCTACGGGTTGCGACGCGGCAGTGGTGGGGCAGGCGAGTTTGCAGGCGGGGAAGGGATCGAGCGTGAGATCGAGTTCTTGGCTCCGGCCACGGTCTCGTTGATGGGTGAGCGGCGTCGTGTGATGCCATGGGGGCTGGCCGGAGGTAGGCCCGGATCGACGGGCGAAGACTGGGTGATTCGAAAGGGCGGCAAACCAGAACGAGTGCCCGGCAAGTCGACGTTTGAGGTGGAATCGGGAGACCGGCTTCTAGTGAGGACGCCCGGCGGCGGAGGGTGGGGGGTCCCGAAGTGAGATTGAACGGGGCTCGTCAGTGGCTGATTGCCGGAGTTGGCGTGGCCCTTGTTGGCCTCGTCGCGGGCTGGTTCCTGTCGGTCGACTTCCGCTGCAATGTGACCGAGGTCCGGAATGGTGCAGTTGACCTGTTGTCCTCGGAGGCAGATACGAGCGTTGTCGGCCTCGATGGCCCGCTCGAGGAGGTCGGCGTTGTGGCCCGGGTCGAAATGTCCGGCTCGGAGTGGATCGACGTGGATGGCTGGGATAGCTGTTTGCGGTCCGTGAGTTTCTCGGTGCGGGAGACCCTGTGGGAAACGGATTCCTTGCCGGACCTGCTCGGATCAGAGCGGATACCGCCGCTGCCCACCAGCGGAGAAGTCCTCTTGGGTGACGGGATCAAGGTCGAAGTAGGTGAGTACTTCGTCTTCTTCTCTTATTGGGATGGCGAGCAAGCCGGGGTGCCAACGGACTGGTGGGCGGAGGTGGTTATCGACCAAGACCAACATCCTCCAGAGGGGCTGGATGACCTGGGTCTAGATCAACTCGAAGCGATCCTTGAAGATGACCTCGTGAGTCCGAAGCAAGACCGCGTGGCGGCACTCATTGATCTCCGCACGGATCTCTTTGTAGTCGAGTCTGCGCGACTCGCCGGCCGACCGTTCTGGGAGGTCGGGCCGAGGCTCACGGCCCTGCTGAGGTTCAACGGTGAGGCGGTCCGTGACTACATCGGCTCTCCGGATCTCGATGTGTGGCTCGGCTGGAACCCGGTTGACAGGCATCTCGGTTGGGCACGCAACCACCTTCCCGATGGAGCAGCGGATGCCCTGGAGATCGAATGGGGAAACGGGGAGGTGGTCGTAATCCACCACACGTTGACCTCCGACAGTGTGACCAGCGTCGGGCTTCTCAGCGCGATCGGTCTGACCGGCCCGGAGGCGCTAGTCCCTGGAGGCGGAGAAGTTGCTGTGCGCGGTCAATACGCGCGCACGGAACCGCTCAATCTGGTGCTCTTCGACCGTGAGGGCGACATCGCTCTGATCTACCCGGTGCCGGAGTCAATCCTGCGTTCCCTCGATGACCGAATCGCCGTAGCGGTCGACCTCGATCTCCGCGGCGCCCAGAACTGGCGCCCTCTCGATCGCCCTCCGAGCTAGCCAACAGCCCCTACTTGCTCGGTGGAACTGCCGGCGCGGAGCTTTCTGTCGTTCGTCCGAGAGCCCCGATTGGCCCGCGCCATTGCTGGCACGGAGCTTTCCTCCGTTCGCCAGATGGCCCCGACCCGCTCGGTGCGACTGCTGGCTCGGTGCTGGCGAAGCCCCGACCCCGCACTCCATTGCTGACCCGGAGCTAGCTTGGCGCGCGCCCGCACGGACTTCGGTAACCTCGCGACATGACTTTGACTGCCGAACTACGGGACGTGCTCGGGCATGATCGGGTGCTCTCAGAACCCCTCGAGAAGTGGGTCTACGGCATGGATTCCGGTGTCATCCGGGGCGACGTCCAACTGGTGGCGTTTCCGGAATCGACGGCCGAGGTCGCAACGATTGTTCGGATAGCGAAGCACTATCGGACTCCGATCGTGGCTCGAGGGGCCGGCACAGGACTGGCCGGAGGAGCGGTACCCACTCAACCGGGTCTGGTAGTGGTGCTGACCCGGATGAATTCGATAGAGATCGACGTCGAGAATGCGACAGCCTGGGTCGGACCGGGGGTCATCAACCTCGATCTCTCGAAAGAGACAGATCCGTTCGGATTCCACTTCGCTCCCGATCCGTCGTCCCAATCGGCGTGCACGATTGGCGGCAATATCGCCAACAACTCCGGAGGGCCCCACTGCCTGGCAGAAGGATCAACCGTCGGGCATGTGCTGGCCGTGGAGATGGTCACCGCGGACGGTGAGGTCGTCACACTCGGGGGTGCGGCTCCGGATCCAACCGGTCTCGATCTGCGGGGCGTCGTTGTTGGCTCGGAAGGGACGCTGGGGATCATCACGAAAGCGTTGGTCCGGCTCACGCCGAATCCTCCCGATGTACGCACTCTGCTCACCGCCTTTGCCCGTGTGGAAGATGCGGCGGCGACAGTTTCCGGAGTTATAGCGCGCGGAGTCGTCCCGGCTGCCCTGGAAATGATGGATCAGCGGATGACCGAGGCTGTGGAGCGATTCGTCAGTGCAGGATTCCCAACCGACGCAGCCGCGGTATTGCTGGCGGAAGTGGTCGGTATGTCTGCAGCCGTGGAGGCCGAAGCGGCCATCATTGAGGATGTTGCGCGCGAGAACAACGCCACCACACTTCGGGTGGCTGCCGATGAGGCAGAACGGGCCAAGCTGTGGCTCGGTCGCAAGTCTGCATTCGGAGCGGTGGCCCAGGCGGCACCCGACTACTACCTACATGACACGGTCGTCCCCCGGACGAAACTCGTGGAGACGATGACTCGTGTGTATGAGATTGCCGATCGTCACGACATCATGATGCTGAATGTGTTCCACGCCGGTGACGGCAATCTCCATCCGCTTATGGCGTTTGATTCGGCCGAAGAGGGAATGCTCGAGCGCGTGAAGGCGGCGGCTGGTGAGATCGTCGAAGTGTGTGTCGAGATGGGTGGATCCCTGTCCGGTGAGCACGGCATCGGCATTGAGAAACGGGATCTCATGCCGTTGATCTTCAGCGAGGCGGATCTCGATGCGCAGGCACGGATACGTGAATCCTTCGACCCCGATGAAGTATTCAACCCGGGCAAGGTCCTCCCGGCGGGCTCGCGCTGCTTTGACATGGGCCGTCCACCACTCGAAGGAATGTGGATATGACATCGGTTCGCCGCGCTCTCGATGGCCTGCCGGCACAAGTTGCCGGCATCGACGGTGCCCCCGACGCCGACGCCATCCTGGCACCGGCCACCATCGACGAGGTCGGCGAGGCACTAGATACGGCGAGTGAGCATCACCTCCGCACTCTTGTTTGGGGCGGCGGAACTCATCAGGGCTACGGCGGTCGATTGGATCCGATCGTCGTGCTCTCAACGGCCAATCTCGACAATACGGTCGATTTCCAACCGGAGGACTTGACGGTCACGGTAGAAGCCGGGGTGCGTGTGGCGGACCTCGAGTCCCGGCTGGCGGAGCATGGACTCACTGCGGCCCTCCCTGAGGTCCCCGGCGATGCGACTGTTGGCGGTGTGATTGCCGCTGGGATCAGCGGTTGGAGGCGTGCGCGTTACGGCCCAACCCGTGAGCGCCTGCTCGAGGTCACCCTGGTCACCGGTGACGGTCGCCTGGTCCGGGGCGGCGGACGTGTGGTGAAGAACGTGACCGGGTTCGATCTTCCGCGCTTGGCTACAGGGTCATTCGGTTCGCTGGGCGTGATCGTGCAAGTGTGCTTGAAGCTTTGGCCACTGCCATCGGCGAGCGCGATGGTGAAGACCGATGGCGACGGGGCAGTCGCCGCCACCTACCGGCCGCAAGCAGTCATCGAGCAGGATGGCGCTTCTACGGTCTATCTCGGTGGAACTCCGGAGGAGATCGAAGCGCAGGCATCAGCGATAGGTGGTGACCCGGTGGACGGTTGGATCTGGCCGGAGACACCCCCCGGACCCGTGCGGTGGTCGCTGCGGGTGCCGCCGGCTCACGTGCGGGCGGCGGTGGATCGTGTTCGTGCCGATTACTCCTACCAGGCCGCACTGGGTGTCGGCGAAGTACGTCTCAGCGGTCCGGACGCGGCCGTCGACGAACTGCGCCGGTGGGCCGAGTCGGTCGGCGGTGCCCTTGTTCTCGCACACGGCCCGATCGATTTGTACAGCCGCGTCGATCCATGGGGGACACCACCGCAGGCGTTGACCTTGCAGAAAAGGATCATTCAGCGGTTCGATCCCGTTCGGATCCTGAACCCGGGCCGGCTGCCCGGAGGGCTGTAGATGGCCTGGGTAACGCAGGATGCACCCACCAGGGATGAGCTGTCTGCCTGTATTCAGTGCGGGCTGTGTCTCCCTGTTTGTCCGACCTTCCGTTTGACCGGTATGGAGTCGGCTTCCCCACGTGGGCGTTTGATGATGATGAGTGCAGTGGCCGGCGGGCAGGCGGAGGTCAACGACGTCTTTCATGATTTGATGAGCTTCTGTCTGCAGTGCCGTGCCTGCGAAGTCGTGTGTCCGTCGCTGGTTCCATTCGGGAGGGCGATGGAGGGTGCCCGGATCGAGATAGCGGCGCAGCTTCCGTCGCCGGTCCGTAAGGGGCGCGGCTTGATAACGGGTCGCTTCATAGCCATGCCGGGGATGATGCGCTTGGTGACGAGAGTCGCCAGATTCGTGAAGACCATGGTGCCGGCCAAGTACCTGCCCCGGCAGGTGCGCACTTCCATCGGCGGACTGCGCGATCTGCCGAGTCGGTCTAGTTCCACGATCGGACGCAGCAATGCGCCTCTCTCCGACCCGGCTTACGGGATAGCCGCGCTGCTTTCCGGATGCGTCATGGATCCGTGGTTCGAGGAGGTTCATGAGGCGACGGTCGGGGTCCTTCTCAGAGCCGGATATCGGATTGTCTTCCCCGAGGGTCAAACGTGCTGTGGAGCGCTAGCCGCCCACGATGGCGACGCCGCCGGGACTCGCCGCCTGGCGAAGCGGAATGTGCGAGCGTTTGCCGCTGCCGACCTGGTTGTGACGGACGCGGCTGGATGCGGCGCCCACCTCAAGGAGTACGGCCACTGGGCCGGAGACGCCGGGGAGATACTCGCATCCAAGGTCAAGGACGTGACCGAGGTCGTCGCAGAGGCTTTGGCGGACGGACGATTGCCGCATCTGGACGTATCGCGCGGCGCCGTGGCCATGCAGGATCCGTGTCATCTCCGGCACGTTCAGCGTATCGTTGAGCAACCGCGCGAGATCGTTCGGGCGGCCGGCTACGAACCGGTAGAAATCGACGAAGCCGGCATGTGTTGCGGAGCGGCCGGGATGTACAGCGTCCTCCAACCCTCTGCCTCGGCCGAACTAGGGGAGAAGAAGGCCGATCAGGTGCGGGCATCCGGCTCTACGATCGTGGCTTCTGCCAATCCTGGATGTGAGATCCAACTGCGCGGCTATCTCGGTGGCGGCTATCGCGTCGCCCATCCGGTTGAACTGTACTGGGAAGCGTTGCAGGCAGTTGATGGGAAGCCATTAGGCTGGCGCCCGCCAACGGAGACAGCTGTTGACTGAAACCAACTCACAAGCTCAGCCATCTACCGCTTCACAGGCTCGACGTCTGTTGGGTCTCGGCCTGCACACCCTGGGAACGAGCTTCGATGTCGGTCTCCTAGTTGTGGGTACCGGTCTGGTCGGCCTGGCTATCGCCGTCCTGCTCGACGGCTTCGACGTTATGGAGATCGGTCTCTCCGATTCGACCGGTTCGATGCTCGGTTCCGGGCTGGTTATCGCAGTATTTGGAGCCTTCGCGCTGGGTGTCGCCGTTGAGGGTCCGATTGGATACTCATCTAGGCGGCGGGGCACCTTCAACGACATCGAGGTGGCGATTGCCGGCGTGGTGGGCGCATTAGTTGCCGGCCTGGTGCTGGTCCTCATCGCCAACTATGCACGAGGTTTCATCGACGAGCTTCCGATGGCTTTCGACTTCGGCGTGACGGTGATCCACAGCGCCGGACGAGCGGGAATGACGGCTGGGCTGTTCCTTGGTGTGCCGGCTTTGTGGGGTGTTCGAGAGCTATGGGGTCACAACGCCTGGATCGAGGAAGTCGAACTGCCGATCTTCTACGTTATCTGGGCCACGGCCGCCGCCTTCTTCATCGCCGGTGCCATATAGCGGTTCGTCCGTCGGGACTTGGCTACAGGGCGTATTCCCAGATGATGTCGTGGTGCAGTTCTGCGCCGATCCGCGTGAACGCAGTCTCGACGTGGCCGACGGCCGGTACCAGGGCAGTCAATCGTTCTGCCCCCAGATCGGTAGCCCGATCGAGCAGCGCCCTCGCCAAAAGATACGAATCATCCGGGTTCACCGACAACCAGGAGACATGGAACGATTCGCCCTCGAACTCTCCGATCGCCCAACCGGCCGGGCATCCCCAGAATCGTCGGTCCTTGGCGGCCTGCTCGAGATCCTCCAATCGGAATGTCCGGAAGTGCCATCCGATGGGGAACAGCCCCCGACTGTGTCTCAGGAGGTCACTGCTGGACCAGGAGAGGTAGGCCGGCTGCGCCTCCGCATACGGCACGGGTGTCAAGCGTTCCAGACCGGGGACCCGTGTTCCGCCGTTGCCGCTCGGGTTCGGTTGTGTCGAGCCGATGGAGCGGATGGCGTAGAACCAGGTGGACACTTGTCGAAAACCCGACCTCCCAACCTGGGCCTGAGCGGCGGTGTTCCAGCTCTCGGTCATGAGGCGGGCGACTCGCGCTCCCTGGTCTCTCGCCCACTGCTTTGCTGCTTCGGTGGCCTCCAACGCGATGCCCTGCCTGCGCGCATCTGGATGTACGCGGGCGGCGTGGAACCACGCCTCGTCGGGTGCGGTCATCACAACTCGTACGAGACCGATGGGTTCGTCGGCAGTGTTGG
>CBDTUP010000053.1:0-10755 GCA_965363685.1 uncultured bacterium
CTACTCCTACACGCTGTCGCAGATTGAGCCTTACGAGGGCATCGACGTTCACATCCTCGCGTATGGTGTCGACCCGGCCCACATGGAGCTGCAGCGTCGCCTCGAGTCATTTCGCTCGACGAGGGATCGCCGGGTGCAGGACCGCGGGTAGTGCCCGCGGCCGCGATGTCGCTCGCAGGAATCACAGATCTCGAAACGGGAGAAGCCACCGATCTGGGCGACGGCGCGGTGGCCGGGTTCCTCGGCAAGGCCGACCGCAACGAGGCCTACCGTGCTGCTTCGCCGATCCGAATGCTTCCGGCGACCCGACCCCATATTGTGGTTCACGGGAAGGCCGACGACCGAGTTCCGTCCTCGTTTGCGCACTCCTATGTCGAAGCCGGGCGCCGACCGGGAACACTCGTCGAACTCCTCGAGATCCCGGAGGCCGACCATTTCGATCCGATCGATCCTTTGAGTGCAGCCTGGGAGGCGGTAGTAGGCCGTCTCGCCGATCTCTGATGTTCTGGGCATTCGCCGGTACCGCGGCAGTTGCAGTCGGGGTGCTGATCTGGAGTGAGTGGAGGACCTCACCGGTCAGGTACATATCCAAGCCGACCGCCTCGCTGGCCTTCATCGCGGCCGGCATTGATCGCGGTGCCCTCGACTCCACCTACGGCACGATCCTGTTCGTTGGACTGATTCTGGCGGCGTTCGGCGATGTCTTCCTGCTCGGTTCCACCCGCCGATCGTTCCTGGCCGGTTTGATCAGCTTCCTCCTGGGGCACGTCGCCTATGTGGTGGCTTTTCTCACACTTGGCACCGACATCTTGTGGCTTGCCGGCGGCTTCTTCCTGGTTGTGGGTCTCGCAACGGTGATACTCCGCTGGCTCCGTCCACACCTCGACGCCGAGATGAATGGCCCCGTTCTTGCCTACGTCGCCGTGATCAGTCTCATGGTCGTGGCGGCAACAGGGGCGGTCGGCGATGGAGCCACGTCGTGGATCCTCGCCGGTGCGATCGGTTTCTTCGCCTCCGATCTCGCCGTCGCCCGCAACCAGTTCGTTACAGAATCGGTCGCCAATCGCGCCTGGGGCCTGCCGCTCTACTACGCCTCGCAGTTCGTGCTTGCCTGGACGGTCGGCGTCTGACTACTCGACTTCAGTTTCGGGTTGACGGGCACCCAGCTCCCGGTCGAGCATCAGCAGAGCAGTCCGATCCTCTCCGATCATCCTCAATTGCTCGACTATCAGACTGACATTCGCTTCCTCTTCGATTTGCTCCTCCACGAACCAGTTGAGAAGCGGGTAGCTGGCGAAATCACGCTCGTCGGTCGCAAGCGCGTACAGGTCGTTGATCGCTGCCGTCACCTTCTGTTCATGAGCCAGTGACGCCTCGAATGCCGAAAGTGCCGTCGACAACGAGAGGCCCGGCGCGGCAATTGCGGCCAACTCGACGTGACCTTCGCGTTCGAGCACGAAGTCAAAGAACTTCATTGCATGCACACGCTCCTCTTCCGCTTGCAGGCGCATCCAGGCCGACATGCCGGGGAGATTCTCTTCTTCCAAAAAGGCCGCCATCTGCAGATAGGCGTACGAGGAGGCCAACTCCAGATTGATCTGATCGTTGTATGCGGCCTCGAGGCTCTTGCTGATCGCCATACGAACTCTCCTGGTTGTCGGATCGCCAATGATACCGACGAATCCTCTGCCCAGAACCGGGCCGATTAGCCTTCGCGAAACAACACCGAGGATATGCTCCATGCGCGGCGACATCATCATCATCGACGAACACCATCATTCCGCGGCCGCAACGATTGTCGCCCACCTGCTACCGGTGATCCCATCGCAGGAGGGCCGCTACACGGTGACCGTCGCCGGGGAATCGGGAAGCGGCAAGTCCGAGACGGCCCAGGCCATTGCTGAGGAGTTCGGCCGGCATGGCCTGAGCACATTCGTTCTTCAACAGGACGACTATTTCGTTCATCCGCCCCGCACCAATCACGCCACCAGGGTCGAAGACATCGGCTGGGTGGGTATCAATGAAGTCCTCCTCGATCTCCTCGATGACCACCTGGCCGCGGCGCGCGCAGGGGCCGAGACGGTCGAGAAGCCACTGGTGATCTACGACGATGACAGCATCACAACCGAGACGGCCTCATTCGCCGGCATCGACGTTGTGATCGCCGAAGGCACATACACCCCCCTCCTCAACAACGCTGACACGCAGATCTTCATCGCCCGTAACCGCCTGGAAACGATGGCCGCCAGAGAGCGGCGGGGACGTGAAGCTATGGATCCATTCATCGAACGGGTGCTGGAAATCGAACACGAAATCATCAGCCCGCACATCTCCCGGGCCGACATCGTGATTTCCAACGACTATGAGGTCATGATCGTCGGCGATTGACGACACAGAGCGGGCTGCCGGAATTCAGGGGATACCTGAGGCCCTGTACGATCACGGAAGATCTATCGGGGAACGGAGTTGCCGATGCGAGACCTATCCGTACACGGAATTACGCCCAAAGGCGAAGTGTTTTGGGACACATCGACGCCGGTCCTGGCTGAGCACACCCTTGACCAGGGGTTGGGGATGCTTGCCCACAAGGGTCCGATCGTCGTCAACACAGTCCCATATACGGGCAGGAGTCCCAAGGACAAGTTCATCGTCCGCCAAGCTGCAACCGAAGGGGACATCTGGTGGGGCGAGGTCAACCACCCGATCGAGAACGATGTATACGAAGCCCTCTACAACCGGGTTACGGACCACCTCTCTGAGCGGAACCTGTACATCCAGGATGTATACGCAGGCGCCGATCCTCAGTACCGCCTCGCAGTGCGAGCCATCACCCCTAGTCCCTGGCACGCTCATTTCTGTCGGAATATGTTCCGTCTGCCACGGACGTATGAACACGACGATTCGATCGAACCGTTCATGCCCGACTTCACCATCGTTCATGCCCCGGACTTCAAAGCGATGCCCGAGCGCGACGGCACACGCAGCGAAGTCTTCATCATCATCAGTTTCGAGCACAAGGTGTTGCTGATCGGCGGTACCACCTACATGGGCGAGATGAAGAAATCCGTGTTCTCGGTGATGAACTACCTTCTGCCCAAAGCCGGAGTGCTCAGCATGCATGCCTCCGCCAACGTCGGCCCGGCCGGCGACGCGGCCGTGATCTTCGGCCTGTCGGGCACCGGCAAAACGACGCTCGCTACCGACACCACCCGCGGCATGATCGGGGACGACGAGATCGGGTGGGGAGTCGACGGCATCTTCAATATCGAGGGTGGTTCCTACGCCAAGGTAATCAGGCTCAGCCCTGAGGACGAACCCCTCATCTATGAGGCTGCCAATCAGTTCGAGACCCTCCTCGAGAACGTCGTGATCAATACGAATAGTCGGGTGCCGGAGTGGGAGGATGGCACGCACACTGAGAACACCCGGTGCTCATATCCGCTCGTTCACATCCCCAACGTGATCAAGAGCGGTGTTGGTGGACATCCCTCCAATATCGTGTTCCTGTCGGCGGATGCATTCGGAGTCTTGCCGCCGATCGCTCGCCTCAGCAAAGAGCAAGCCATGTATTACTTCGTGTCCGGGTACACGGCGAAGTTGGCCGGAACGGAGCGCGGAGTCGTTGATCCAGAAGCGACGTTCTCGCCCTGCTTCGGGGCGCCCTTCCTGCCGTTACCACCTTCGTACTACGCCGGCGTACTCGCCGAGAAGATCGATGAGTTCGACCCCGGTTTGTGGATGATCAACACAGGTTGGACGCATGGGCCCCACGGGGTTGGATACCGTATCCGAATCCCACATACCAGAGCGATGCTCAACTCTGCCCTGGCCGGTGAGCTCGATGAGATTGAGTACGCCACCGATCCGGTGTTTGGGCTCGAAGTACCGATGGAGATTCCCGGCGTTCCGACTGAACTCCTCGTGCCGCGACAGACCTGGGACGACAAGGAGGCGTTCGACAATCAGGCTTCCAAGCTTGCTGCGATGTTCCGCAAGAACTTTGAAAAGTACTCTGCAGGGGTCTCGCAGGCGGTCGTCGACTCCGGTCCGAAGGGTTGAGAGTCAACCACAAGACTTGTCCTAATCTCTGACACGTCATACGCTTACTCCCGATCGGAGTTCTTCCGATCGGGAGTTCTCTTCTTATGCGTCGCCTTCTCACCTTGATTGCTACGGGCTTCACTGTTGTTGCCCTGTTTGTAGCCGGATTCGCACTGTTTGCGCCGGCCGAGTCTGTCGCGCCCGCTACTAGCGCCAAACCAGACTTGACCTTGCCGAGCGGCAGAGGTCTGGCCTCAGGTCGCCTGGCGACGATGTCATTCTCCGCGGTCGCCTCCACCCTGGAGGCTCCCATTGCTGCCGGGCCCGATTCAGACACCTTCGAAGGCTTGCTGTTTGCCACCCTCCGCCAGGAGGAACTGGCCACCGGACCTCAGGCGACCACCACCACGACCTCCACCGTCCCTGCTACGACAACTACGAGCACCACGACCACGACGCCTCCTACCACTACCGCGCCACCCATCAGCACCACCACGACCTCTTCGTCGACCACCACGACGACGGTGCCGGTTTCGACCACCACCACCGTCCCGACCAGTGGTCCTCTCACAGAATCCCAGATGCGCGAACTGGCGGCCCGGTTCTTCCCGAGCGAAGAGGTGGACAAAGCCGTGCTGGTCGCCAGGTGCGAGTCGGGATTCAATCCGGCGGCATACAACTCCAGCGGACCGTACGGCGGCCTCTATCAACATCTGGAGACCCACTGGGAAACCCGTGCTGCTGCAGCCGGCTACCCGGGCGCCAGCATCTTCAACGCCGAAGCGAACACAGCGGCTGCACACCTCTTGTGGTCGTCCAACGGTTGGGGTCCTTGGCCCTCGTGTTCGGCGTGGGCCGACGGACAACTCGGCGGCTAGCCCAAAAGGCGCCGGTACTCGATCGAGTTGCCGGCTTTCCCCGAAATCTCCAGCGCCTCGAGTTGTCGGAGGCAATACACGACCTGTTGAGCCAGGCGAAGTGAACATCCGAGGCTCGCTGTTAGATCGGTGGTCGTGAACGGCTCTGGAAGATCGGTCGGCAGCAACGTTGCAAGGTCTCGGGCAGAAGCAAACAATTTCGTCTCCTCGACCCGCTCCAACGACCTACCCACCACCACCCATCCGCCCCGGCGCCAGGCTTTCCCCGGTTGATGAGTCCGGTACTCATCTTCGATCGTCAGAACCACCTCGAGTTCGAAAAGCTCGTTGTTGATCAGAGTCGGAATGCTGACCAACCGGGCGAACACATCTTCGAACCGACCGTGTTTCGGAGACCGGCGTGCAGACAGTATCTCGCCGTCATCGCTCAGTCTGACGATGCGTTTGTGCAGCGCGATCGGCGCCACCAGACGCACAGGATGACTTCCGAGGAGATTCGTGAGCTTCTTCCGGAGTGGAGAGAACCCGCCGGTCTGAATCTCGACCAGGAGGTCCCCACGAACCAGATCGATGACGTAGCCGTCCACCGGTCGTTCTAGCTGATCACCCTCAACTGCGTACCACTGTTTGAGCTGGGCGTGCAGCGATCCTTCATTCAGCGTTCCGATCACAGACCCATGCTCCCAGGCATCGCCCCCAATCCACCGCATTTCCGGTTCAGCGAAAGTTGCGCGACGTTACTCCTTTGGCCGGCCAAGGGGTGAAGGATCGGGCGACGAAATTCGTGACTCCGTCTCGAAACTCCAGAACGCCGTCGATCACGAGCCCAGGGTGTTTTCTGGCAACCGCACGGTTCTTCTCCCAAACGTCCGGAAGCACCACCACGTTGAGCAAACCGGTTTCGTCCTCGAGATTGAAGAAGATCACTCCCCGGGCTGTGGAGGGGCGCTGGCGATGCGTGACGATACCGCCGATCTTGGCCCTCAACCCGTTTCGCTCGGTGGCGAGCGCACCGGCAACCGTCAAGCACCCCAGTTGATCGAGACGAGTCCGAATGAACTCGACCGGATGACGAACGGAGATACCGGTGGCCCATAGATCTGCTTGCGCCTCGCTCTCCTCACTCATCCCCGGGAGTTGCGGAGCTTCAGCTCCCGGAGTCAACGGGAGCCTGTTCGGGCTGATCTCGGCAAGTGCGCCTGCCGCCCACAGCCCTTCCCTCCTGGTCAAACCCAACGATTCCAGGGCTCCGGCCGCCGCCAGCCCCTCTAATGCATCTACCTTCAATCCCGTCCGGTGGGACAGATCCTGCGGAGAAACGAATTGCCCGTCGGCCTGGCGAGCAGCTTCCACCCTCGTTATCTCAGCTTCACCGAGGTTGCGAACATAACGCAGACCCAATCGGACGGCTACCGCCGGACGCAGTGGATCGTCGATCGGCCCCCTCCCCCGTCTCCATGCCTGCCCGTAGTACTCGGCGACGTCGTCGGGGTCGGCGTCCAGTGGTTCGATCGTGCAGTCATGCCATGAGGAATTGACATCTGGATTCAAAACCACCACGCCGTGCCTGGCCGAATCCTGCACCAGGCTGTTCGGGCTGTAGAAACCCATCGGGTACGCGTTCAGCAGGCCGGCCAGAAACTCAGCCGGCCAGTGGTACTTCAACCACGCAGACATGTACACGATGTAGGCGAAACTCACCGAATGGCTCTCGGGAAAGCCGAAAGAAGCGAAGCCCTGGAGCTTCTCCCATATCTCGTCTGCGGCCGGGCCGACGATCCCGTTCGATGCCATTCCTTCGAATACCTCATCACGCAAACGACCCATTGCCTCATCGGAACGCTTGTGTGTCATGGCCGATCGCAACCGATCGGACTGATTGCCGTCGAAGCCCGCGCAAACCCGGGCCAGTTCCATCAACTGCTCTTGAAAGATCGGGACGCCCAAGGTCTTCCTTAACACCGGCTCTGTCAGCGGATGAGGAAACCTGATTTCCTCCTCACCATTACGCCGGCGTAGATACGGATGTACCGACTGCCCCTGAATTGGCCCGGGTCTGATCAGCGCAACCTCGACGGCAAGGTCGTAGAAAGTCCTCGGCTTCATCTTCGGGAGAGTCGCCATCTGCGCTCTCGATTCCACTTGAAAAACACCAACGGTGTCTGCCTTGGTGAGCATGCGATAGACGGCCGGTTCCTGGGGTATGACTGCCAGGTCTATGTCGACTCCATGCGCGGCTTCGATCATGTCGGCCGTCAGATGAAGAGCATTCAGCATGCCGAGTCCGAGAAGGTCAAACTTCACTATGCCGATAGATGCACAGTCATCCTTGTCCCACTGGATGACAGATCGATCCTCCATCCGCCCCCATTCGAGTGGTACCACCTGCCACAAAGGCCGATCGGCAATCACCATGCCGCCTGAGTGGATACCGAGATGGCGCGGGAAACCATCCATCCGATGGCACACGTCGTAGACAAACTCGGCAGTCAGACCTTCAGGGAGCGGCGCCTCTAGACGCAATTTGGAAGGATCCCTGGTATCCACGTATTTGGAGAGTCCGTCCACCTGCGCCTGAGTGAATCCGAAGGTCTTTCCCACGTCACGCAATACCGAACGCGCCCGATACGTGATTACGTTGGCGACCATTGCCGCCCGTTCTCGCCCGTAACGCCGGTAGCAGTACTGAATGACCTCTTCACGCCTATCTGCTTCGAGATCTAGGTCGATATCCGGCGGTCGGCCGCGCTCCTCGGTCAGGAACCGCTCGAACGGGAGACCGAGCCGAATTGGATCGACACGGGTCAGCCCCAGGCACCGACAAACGGCTGAATCGGCGCCAGATCCGCGAATCTGACAGTAGATGTCCTGACTCCTGGCGAACTGAACAATGTCCCAAACGACCAGGAAGTAGCCCGGGAAGTTGAGCTTGCCGATAACTGCGAGCTCATGCTCGAGTCGCTCGACGGCCCTGGGATCGACTCCCCCGGCACCATCTGGGTAGACATCTCGCGCACCCTCGAATGTCAGATGTCGTAGGTACTCCATCTCGGACCGAAAATGGCCCGGCATCGGGAAGTCGGGCAATTGCGGTGCAATCAGATTCAGGTCGAAAGCGAGCGACTCAGCCAGCCGGACCGAGCGATCAACCGCCCCCGGATAGGCGGCGAACCGCTCGATCATTTCCGACGGTCGCTTTAAATACCGCTCGTCGGTTGCCGGCCTATATCCATCTTGTTCCGAGAGTGAGCGTCGCCCTGCAATAGCGGCAGCAACGTCTGCGATATCAGACTCGCGTTGGTCGTGATAGTGAACGTTGTTGGTCGCCACAATTGGCAGCCGGAGACGTCTACCCAGTTCCCACAAGACGTCATTGCGCAGGTCATCCTCCGGCATACGGTGATGCCAGAGCTCGATATGCAAACGATTTCCAAAGATGTCGTGGAGTGGTTTCGCAGCAGCTAATGCGCCCGCGAGATCGCCCCGCTGGGCTGCCGCCGGCACGGCCCCTTGCCAGCAACCGGTCAGAGCCACGAGATTCCCCTGATTTGCCGCTGTCGCCAGGTCCTCCCATCCATAGACCGGCCGGTCTTTTTCACCACGAAACTGTGCCTTGGTAACGAGATGACTGATGGCTGCATACCCATCGGGGGAGGTCGCCAGCAGAAGCAAGTGGTCGGTAGAAGCAGACTCAACAGGTTTGGAGCCGTGCATTCGTTTGGTACGGCCTCTTCTGGTCGCGGGTCGCGGGTCGCGAGTCGCGAGTCGTTCGACATCGCGCTTCGAAGTGAAATCAATCGGGTCATCGACAACCTGAGGGCTGATAGCTGAGGGCTGATAGCCGGGCTGCCCGGAGGGCAACCCTATCTCCACGCCGTACACCGCCGGCAATCCAACCTCTTTGGCTGCCCTGGCGAACCGTACGGCGCCATACATCCCGTTGTGGTCGGTAACCGCAAGAGCCTGATAGTCCAGAGCAGCTGCCCGTTCCACCAGATCCTCCGGATGAGAAGCACCATCCAGAAAACTGAAATTGGTGTGACTGTGTAGTTCGGCATAGGCCATGGGCCCATCATATCGAACATACGTTCGATATGAGCCATTAGCCTTTAGCCTTTGGCCATTGGCCGACAAGCCCCACCTTCTGGCCAATTGCCAACGGCCAAGGGCCAATGGCTTTTCCGGTAAACCTTTTGTCGAGCTGCTGCGAGTAACCACTGAATGTGACCATAGGGCCACTACACGTGATGACCAGCCACCCAGGAGGAAAACGTGTTACGTAGATTCGGGATATTCGCCCTCACCTTTGTCGTCGTGATCGCCGGCGGTATCGCATTCGCCCAAATGGGTGAGTACCTGCCTTCTGCCGACGACGATTCTTCGGCCCTCGCTTCCATCGACCCGGACAGCATCTTCTACACCGCTACAACGGTGGCCGAGGAACCGGAAGTGGAAGAGACGACCCCCACCACCAAGCCCGAGGAGGTAGGTGCCGAGAAACCTGCTGATGAGGAGAAACCGGTGGAAGAGGCCACTGAGGAGGCCGAGAAGACCACGACCACGACCGTCGTCGAGGAAATCAAGGATGTCGATCCGCCCGATCTCGTGATCACGTCACCCGAGAACGGCCAAACGGTGTCCACCAAGGAGTTGAAGTTCGAAGGCAAAGTCGAACCGGGCGCCACCGTCAAAGCCGCCGGCTACTTCGCTACGGTCGGCGAGGACGGCTACTGGTCCATCGTCCTACTGCTCGAGAACGGCGGCAATCTCGCCACTATCAAGGCCTACGACGAAGCCGGCAACGTGTCCGAAGCAACCGTCAAGGTCTACTACGAGGCCCCCGCAGGAGAACACGCATTCTCGGCCAACCAGCAGAAAAAGGTCTCCGACTCCAACCCACCCTACGACGTGTTCTACGGCACCGGTCGTCCCGGCAGCAAGATCACTGCTACTTCCGAGTTCGGATCAGGTTCAACGACCGTGAACGAAAAGGGCAAATGGGAAATGAAGGTCAAGTTCCCAGACGCCCCCTACTACCAGTGGTTCAACGTAAAGGTGTCCGACTCGGATGGTCACAGCAAGACCTTCGAGTTCAAGAGCAAGTACAACCCCGATGCCACCTATGACTTCACAATCACCCAGAAGTACGGAGTCAATGGGTACCAGTGGGAGAAATTCCTCGGTACCGCTACTCCAGGGACGGTCATCGGCGCCTACTCCGAATTCGGATCATCGGAAGCGGTGGCAGAAGGCAACGGCCAGTTCTATCTCAAGGTCCACTTTGAGGGTTTGTCCGCCGGACAGACAATCGGAATAGTCGTAGAGACATCTGAAGGCGACCGGCGAACCTTCGAATTCACCTACCGGCCGGCTCCCGTGGAGTTCAGCGCCAGCCAGATGTACGGATCGTGCAGTGAGAACCCGCCCTATGAGAAGTTCTACGGTACGGCCACCCCCGGCACCACCGTGTGGGCAGAATCCCCCTACGGCAGCGGCAGCACGGTCGCCGACGCCGAAGGCAACTGGCACTTCAAGGTGTTCTTCGAGGGAGCGACTCCTGGTGAGGCCTTCAACATCATCGTCGAAGACTCCGAGGGCCACTCGAAGACGTTCAGCTTCATAGTGCTCGAGAAGTAGCCGGCTCTCCTCCGGTGGCAGTTGGCCCTCCTTCGGGAGGGCCAACTGGCGTTAGAGAACCAACTCGGCGAGTGTCCGGAGGGTCGATAAGTCAGTCATCCCCACCAACAGCGACGTCACCCCGGCCTCTCTCCATGCCTCGAGTCGATCTCGCACCAGCGCAGGCGTCCCAACCAGGCTGGTCAAATCGACCAGGGCA
>CBDTUP010000054.1:0-10750 GCA_965363685.1 uncultured bacterium
ATCGCGATCCTCGGTATGGATGAGCTCTCCGAGGAGGACAAGCTCGTCGTCAACCGGGCACGACGTATCCAGCGGTTCCTCAGCCAGCCGATGTTCGTGGCCGAGCAGTTCACCGGCCAGGCCGGCGTGTACACGCCGCTGGAGGAGACGATCCGTTCGTTCAAGGCGATCCTCGACGGTGACATGGATCAGTATCCCGAGCAGGCCTTCTACATGGTCGGCGGCATGGACGACGTCATCGCTCGTGCCAAGGAAATCGAAACGGTGGGCGTCTAGATGAACGCCACTCTTCGGTCCGGAGTTCTCCTCCCGCTTGCGGGGGGAGTGGGCGCCGACCTGATGGTCGGCGGTCGAGGGGGGCTGAACCCGTCCAGCGAGGCCCCGGCGAAGGGCGTGACAAATGCCTAAACCCTTCAATGTCGACGTCGTCTCACCCGAGGCCACCGTGTGGTCCGGTGAAGCGACGTTCGTCGTCGCCCGAACCACCGAAGGTGAGATCGGCATCATGGCCGACCACGAACCGGTGATGGCGGCCCTGGCCACCGGCGCGGTGAAGATCGAGTCGGAGGGCGAAAACGTCACCATCGGTGTGCACGGCGGGTTCCTCCAGATCCTCAACAACCAGGTGACGCTGCTGACCGACCGCGCTGAACTCGCCGAAGGCGACGCCGACGAAGCGCGCAAAGTGGCCGAAGGCCTGCGCGAACTCGAAGAAGGCGCCGACTCCTAGCCGTCTGGCGGTTGTGCCACTACAGCGAAGTCGGCAAAGCATCGTAGTTCTCCACCGGCTGAAGGGGCCGTGGAAATGTTCCACGTTCGAAAGAGGTGGCCCGGTTCCCGGTAGTACTGATAGACGCGGCTCACAGCTACTCAGGTGAGGCGTTCCACAAAGGCCACCACCTGTTTGGGGAGGCCGGATCCGAGAGCCTGGGAGATCACCGGGAAGAACAGCGTCGACATGAATCCCGTGGAGCGCAGTTTGACGCGGACGGAGACCGAGACTCCTTGGTCTACCGCGGACAGGGTGGTGGTGATGGTTCCGGTCACTTCTGAGGTGACGATGTCGATCGCCATCCGTGACTCGGTGGTGGCTTCGACAGTGGTCGCGCTGCCCTCGTAGACCTGTGAAGCGGCGGTGGCGCGGAATCGGTAGGCGGTAAGGAGGCCGTCCGGCGCGTGATGGACGTCGAATACTTCGTCGACTCCCGCCAAGCCTTCCCACGTCTCCGGTTTCTGGAGCTGTTGCCATGCCTTTTCGACTGAGACGGGAGCAAAGGCGGTGTGTTCGAATTCTGCTGAGGGCACGGCGGGAGAGTATGTATTTGGCGGGCGCGATGCAAGCTGCCTGTAATCTGAACGTATGACCACCCCATCAGATTTCGTCAGGCTCGCCCTTGACCCTCTCCGCCTGGCCATCCTCGGTGCAGCCGCCTCGGGGCCGGTCGATGCTGCTGAAGTGGCTGAGAGGATGGGCACGCACACGAAGGATGCGCTGATCGGGTTGAACCGACTTCGCGAGGCCGGGTTGCTGAGTGACGACAACTCTCTCAACAGGGAGGCGCTCCGCGAGCTGGCGATTGCATTGCCAACGGAAACGGCCGCAGATCCAGCGGTCGTTGACGGCCCCTGGTCCGCTGGAGAGGTCGAGGTTCTGGGGAGGTTCTTCCAGGGGTCGAAGCTCAAATCGATCCCGACCAACCGGGCCAAACGATTGACGGTGCTCGAGCGTCTGGCGATGGAGTTCGAGCCGGGACTGCGGTACGAGGAGCGGCAAGTAAACCTGGCGCTGCAGATGTTCCATCCTGATTATGCAGCGCTCCGCCGCTACCTCGTTGATGACGGTTTTCTGACCAGGGCCGACGGGGTCTACTGGCGAAGTGGCGGTCGTCTGGACGAGTGATTGCCGGAGTTCCCAGGCGCAACTGCTTGAATCGGAGACCTGGTACCTTTCTCCATCATGCCCGGATTACTCGCCTTCCACGCCCACCCCGATGATGAAGCCACCTCCACCGGAGGCACGCTGGCGCATTACTCGGATGCCGGTGAACAGGTGGTGGTGATTACGGCCACCGATGGAGCGGTCGGGGAGATCCACAACTACGACAACCACGAGGAGCTGCAGCCGCGGCTTGCAGAGTTACGGGCCGAGGAGATGGCCAAGGCCGCCGCGATCCTCGGAGTTGAACACGAGTTCCTCGGCTACCGGGATTCGGGAATGATGGGAACCCCCGAGAACGATCACCCGGCCTGCTTCTGGCAGGCGGACTTCATGGAAGCTACCGGTCGGTTGGTGCGACTGATTCGCAAGTATCAGCCCGAGGTGATGGTGATTTACGACCCGTTTGGGGGCTATGGGCACCCCGACCATATACAGGTGCACCGGATCGGCCTGGCCGCGTTCTACGCAGCCTCCGACCTGGCCAGGTTCCCTCTGGCAGATGATGAAGATGAGTGGACGCCGCCGAAGCTGTACTGGACCGCATGGGCCCGCTCGCGTATGGCCGCCTTTGCGGAGGCGCGCCACGAGGCAGGCTTGATCTCGGCAGAGGATCGAGATCGAATGTCGACAGGTGGGACCGCCGACGAGTACATCCACGCTTGGGTCGACATTCGATCACAGCTTGATCGGAAGTTCGATGCGCTGAGAGCGCATCGAACCCAGATCCCGGCGGACTGGTGGCTCTTTCAGGTGCCGGAGGAACTCCGACCGGAGATCTTCGGCAGGGAGAGCTTCATCCGCGTCTTCAGCCGCGTCGAGGTGCCAACCCCCGAAGACGACCTCTTCGCCGGCCTCCGGTGAGGTTTTCTTGGATTTCCTGTCAATCGGGCACGCTGTTTCTGGGCCCCTGCATTGCCAGGAATCACCGCGCCGCTTTCCTGTCAATCGCGCGCATTGTTTTTGATGCACGCTATTGACAGGAAACAGGGAGTTGGGGTGGGGTACCCTTTCTTCCGATGTTGATTGTCCGCGACCTCCGCATTGAGGTTGGGCCCCGTGTACTTCTGGACGGGGCCTCGTTTACGTTGCAGGCCGGCGACAAGGTCGGTCTAGTTGGTCGCAATGGTGCGGGTAAGACCACCCTGATGCGGACTCTGGTGGGGTTCCAATCCCCGACGGATGGGTCGGTCTTGAGATCCGGGAACCTCGGCTACTTCTCACAGGAAGCCGCGCTGCCGGATCTCGAGCGTCCCGACATGACCGCTCTCGAGCGGATCCTGGCGGCGCGAGACATCGGAGCGTTGCTCCGTCGGATCGAAGAGACCCGCAAGAAGATTGAGCGGTTGGATGGCGACGCCCGCGACCTCGCCATCAAGCGGTTCGCCCGTCAGCAGGACGAGTTCGAGGCCAAGGGCGGGTTCCCGGCTGAAGCCGAAGCCAAACGGACGGCGGCTTCGCTCGGACTCGGGAACGACGAACTGTCGCAACCCGTCGCCACAATGTCGGGAGGCCAGCGACGGCGCACAGAACTGGCACGGATCCTCTTCGCCGAAACCGACACCATGCTGCTCGATGAGCCGACCAACCACCTCGACATGGACGCCAAAGCCTGGCTCATGGACTACCTCGCCTCCTACCGTGGGGCACTTCTGGTCGTCAGCCACGATCTACCGTTACTCGACGAGTCGATAACTTCGGTCCTTTCACTCGAGGGAGCCGAACTGGACGCCTATCGGGGCAACTATTCCCACTTCATCACCGAGCGTGAACGCCGCCGCATTCAACGGGAGCGGGAGCGGCGCCATCAGGATGCCAAAATCGCTCAACTCGAGTACACGATCAACCGCTTCAAGGGAACTACGGAGAAGATGGCGCGCAAGGCCAAGGTGATGGAAACCCGGGTGGATCGAATCAAGCGTGATCTGGTCGAAGTAGGCAAGCGAGGGAAGAACGTATCCGTTCGATTTCCGCAGCCGGATCCATCCGGTCGGACGCCACTAAGGGCCGAAGGGCTGGCCAAGTCCTACGGCGACAATCTCGTCTTCGTCGACGTAGATGTTGATATCGATCGGGGTGAGTGCCAGTTGATCATGGGCCTCAACGGAGCGGGAAAGACGACGCTGCTCCGGATCCTGGCCGGCGTGGAAGATGCCGACCTCGGTGAGGTCACTATTGGACACAACGCCAGCCTCGGTTACTACGCCCAAGAGCACGAGCAGATCCACGACGGGGTAACGGTCCTCGATCATCTGCGCGAGGTTTCGGATCAACCCGATCGGATGTTGCGCACGATCCTCGGGCACTTCTTGCTGGCCGACAAGATCGAGCAAGATGCCGGCACTCTGTCTGGTGGAGAGAAGACGAAGCTGGCTCTGGCTCAGGTGGTGCTGGCGCGGCCGAACGTGCTCCTGCTGGACGAGCCGACCAACAACCTCGATCCACAGGCCAAGGAGGCGTTGCTGGGTGCGCTCCATCAGTATCAGGGAACGATCATCCTGGTCAGCCACGACACCGAGTTCGTTGCCGAGGTGCAACCCGATAGGGCGATCATGATGCCCGATGGAGAGGTCCACTACTTCGATGAGTCACTGCTCGAGTTGGTAGCGCTGGCGTAGGTAGGTAGGTGGGAGGACGGATAGTGGCAGCGCTAGTTTTGATGCGGTGAAGGTTCGCCCTCTGATCGTTTTGAGCCTGCTGGTCGGCTCCTGCGCCGGCAACAGCGATGCATCTACCGGGGCATTGCCACCGGCGTCTTCGTCAACCGTCATTGGGATAGACCCGACTCCCACTGTGGCCGACGCAGCTGTAGTTTCGACGGTGGCTCCGGTTGCCGAGGCGGTGCTGATCGGAGCAGGCGATATCGCGGTGTCTGGTGGGAAGCAGGCGGAAACAGCTGCCCTCATTGAGCTCTTTCCCGACGCGACGGTGTTCACCACCGGTGACAATGCCTACCCGGACGGAGCGATCACCGAGTTCACCGAACACTACGAACCCACCTGGGGAGCATTCCGGGATAGAACTCGACCGTCGATCGGCAACCACGATGCTCACACAGAAGAGGCTGCGGCCTATTTCGAGTACTTCGGTAGTCGTGCCGGGAACCCCGGCGAGGGTTGGTATTCGTACAATCTCGGTGGCTGGCACGTGATCGTTCTCAACTCCGACTGTGGCGTTCGTGGATTGGCCTCGTGCGAGCAACAGCTGACATGGCTGGAGAAGGACCTTGTCGAGAACGGACAGCCTTGCATGCTCGCCTATTGGCACAAGCCGGTATTCAACGCAGGGAAACACCCCGACTTCGACTCGTTCCAGGGAGAGTGGGCGACGTTGGATGCTGCCGATGTCGACCTCGTGATCAACGGACACGACCACAACTACCAGCGGTTTGCGCCTCAGAATGCTGAGGGGGTCGAGTCGGCCGAGGGTATTCGAGAGTTCATCGTCGGGAGTGGCGGGGCGGGCATCTACACACAGACTAAAACTCCTCCCAACCTCGAGGTGTTCTACGAGGGACACGGTGCTCTGAAGCTCGATCTGTTCGATTCGTACTACCGGTGGGCGTTCCTCGGTACCTCAGGCTCGATCGAGGATTCCGGTACTGCTTCATGCAGTGGTGGCTGACCGCTCGGTCGCCTGCTTCCGGTCATCGGTCTGTTTCTGTCGCTTGCTCGGCCACCGCTAGGTCGGCGGGTAGCCTGGAACCAGTGGCCACGCGATAGCCGGCCCAGAGCAATGCCGCTCCAATCAGCAGGGCGATCGCAAACCCGGCTGCCTCGCCGAGAGCCGTCAAGGAACCTCCAAAGGCCGGAGCCAAAGTCCCGAGGACGATCAGGAGATTCCCAGCCGCCAGCATTCGGTTCGTGTTCCAGAATCTGAAGGCGCTGTATCCGGCGAGGCCGACGATCACGATCGTTGCCACTCCACCGGCGAAGGCAGCGAAGACCCTAGGCCCCGGGACGGAAACTCCGCCGACTTCGATGATGAAGTCGAAGAGTTCCTTGCCTTCTGGGATACCTTCGGATGCAGTCGCTCCTTTCAGCGGAGCAGCCCAGGTGGCCAGGGCACCGAGAACAGACCAAGCTCCGACGGCCCAGACGAACCGACGACCGGCAGTCGTACCGAGCACGAGGAACACAGATCCGGCTGCCAGCAAGGGGATATTGACGATCGCCCCGAGCCAGTAGAAGAGGCGGAAATTGAGGGTGTTCCAGCCGAAGCTGAGTCCGAGGACGAGCGCCCACGTCGCCAGCGCATAGGCCCCCATAGCCAGAGTCCACATCGCCGCATGAGGTCGGGGTCGGCGGCGCCAGTCCGCACCGAGGTCGATAGCGAAGCTGGTAGATATGACTGCTGCAAGAAAGGGTATCGCTGTTTCCACGCGCCAACCCTACCGGGTCGCCGGGATGAGGTCGTGAGGCGCCGTATACTCCTCTTCCGTGACCGAACCTTCCACCAACGTCGACAACGCCCGCCTTGCCCGAATCCAGATGAACGGCCGCTGGTTGATTCTCGCCGGAGTTCTCGTATGGGGCGTATGGCTCATCGTCAAGCTCGTGGGTGGAGAACCCGATGTTCAGTACTTCCTGCCATTTCATCTGAGCGGTGTGATCCCGGGCTCGGTCATGTCTCGTTGGGGTGCCATTAGCCGCTGGCTCAACCGCCGAAGCGCCTGACCTCAGAGCGCGGCCAGCCAGGTATCTGCGACTTCGCCGAAAGGCTCGTCGAGGCGGTTCAACGCAACATGGAGTTCGGCGGCGGTGATGCGAGCTTTGTCCACCCAGAAATCCGGATACCGCAACGAAACGCGATGCTCGGTGAATTCATCCTCGTCTTCGATCTGGACCGAACCGTCCACCAACCTGACGACGTCCAGGTCGAGATCAACCATGATGACGTGGTCGGGCCCGTCCCAGGTGGCCGGGGTGATGATGTCTACATAGTGCGATGTCCGATGGCCGGTGTTGCGCACCATCGTCCACCATCTGCCGGGGGCGATCGATTGTACGAAACCCCCGTTCATCGTCTTCGGCTCATCGCCCTTGAACAGCACCGTTCCCGGTGTAACACCGAGCCACGTGCCGTATTCATCCTCGCCGAGTACTTCAGCTCGGTAGTTCCAATGCAGCGTGTCTGGATGTTTGCGAAACTCGACGGTAACCATGCGGCTTATCCTGGTCGGGATGGACGAACTAGTCGAGTACGTACAGTCGGAATTGGCCCGACTTGCCGATCCGGACAAGGCCCCGGCCATGGCCGCGTACCTGAAAACCGACATGCCCTTCTACGGCGTTCAAACCCCGCCAAGGCGAACGCTCGCTCGTGAACTCAGAAAACGGTTCCCTCCTCAGTCGGTAGCCGAGTATCGGACACAGATCGAGGTTCTGTGGGAACTGCCACATCGTGAGGAGAAGTACCTTGCCATTGGTGTAGCTGGAGCACACCCGCGCTTCATCACCTTCGATCAGGTTGATCTCTACGAGCGTATGGTCTCGGAAGGCGCCTGGTGGGATCTCGTAGATTCCATCGCCGCAGGAATCATTGGCAACGTTGTGCTCAACGAGCGTGCTCGCATGCGACCCGTGCTCAACGCCTGGATCGATTGCGATGACATGTGGTTACGACGCACGGCGATCATCAGCCAGCTCGAACACAAGGAATCAACCGACGCCTGGATGCTGTTCGACTTCTGTACTCGCCGTGCGTTCGAGAAGGAGTTCTTCATTCGCAAGGCGATCGGCTGGGCGCTCCGGCAGTATGCCCGCACCAATCCGGAGGCGGTGACCGAGTACTTGCTGGAGAACCGCGATTCGCTGTCTGGTCTCACCTTTCGAGAAGCAGCGAAGCATCTGGAGCTGTAGATTCAGCTATCAGCCCTCAGCCTTCAGCCCCCAGCCAGAAGAGGCCGGGCACTTGCATGCCGAACGCAGTTGCGGGGCCAGGAGGCCCCGCAAGCTGATTGCCGAAAGCTGAAAGCTGTGGGCGGGCCGCCGGAGGCGGCCCTATTCCACCTTCCAGGTTCCGAGCGAACCAATCAGCGTTTGCAGATCTCCCTGACCTCGCTTCTCGGTCACGGCCTCGATCTGCCGCCGGACCTCGTGGTCGTACACCGGACGCTCGACATCACGGAAGATACCGATCGGCGTCGGACCGTTGGGACTCGACGACAACCTGCTGAGGGCGAATGCCATGCTCGGATTCACCTCACGCGAGTTGTGTACGTGGATCGACGCCGGGTCGACAGAAGCCGTATCTACGATCTTCGCCACGCCGTTTTCTATGACGACAGCACGCTCGTTCTCGGGTCCGAATGTGATCGGCTCACCATCCTCCAAACGAATCTGATTGTCGGCACGCTCGTCTTTGCCCGTCAGTGCCAGAAAGGCCTTGTCGTTGAAGACGTTGCAGTTCTGGTAGATCTCGATGAAGGAAGTTCCCTGGTGTTCGTGTGCTCGCTTCAAGATCTCAATCGTGTGCTTGCGGTCCATGTCAATCGTTCTGGCCACAAACGACGCGTCTGCGCCGAGCGCCAGACTCACCGGATTGAACGGGTGATCGATCGAACCCAGTGGCGTGGATTTGGTGGTCTTGCCGACCTCGGACGTGGGGGAGTACTGGCCCTTCGTGAGACCGTAAATCTGGTTGTTGAACAGCAAGATCTTCAGATTCACATTGCGCCGCAGTGAATGGATCAGGTGGTTTCCACCGATCGAGAGAGCATCGCCGTCACCGGTTACCACCCAGACCGAGAGATCGGGATTGGCCGTCACTACTCCGCTGGCGATGGCCGGTGCCCGTCCGTGGATCGAATGCATCCCGTACGTGTTCATGTAGTACGGGAACCGCACGCACAGCCGATGCCGGAGACGAACACGACGTCCTCCCTGGCCACGCCCATATCAGCCATGTACGACTGGACGGAGGCGAGAATCGTGTAGTCCCCACAGCCCGGACACCACTTGACTTCCTGATCAGACTGGAAATCCGACCGTTTGTAGTTGAGGGTTGTCATGACTCGATGAGCTCCAGCATCTTGTTCTCGATCTCCGACACCTTGAACGGCTCGGCATTCGTTTTGTTGTATCCGATGGCAGGCACCAGGTATTCCGCCCGAATGAGATGGCGCAACTGGCCCATGTTCAGTTCCGGGATCAGCACCTTGTCATATCCCCGGACGATCTCACCGAGATTGGCCGGGAAGGGATTCAGGTGTCGAAGGTGGGCGGTCGCGACCGAGAGACCTTTCTTCTGGATTCTCCGTGCGGCTCCCTTGATGACTCCATAGGTCGAGCCCCACCCCAACACGAGAAGCTTGGAGTCCGGATCGCCGTCCACTTCGACCGGGTCGATGTCGTTGGCGATGTTGGCGATCTTCCAGGCGCGCGTGTCGATCATGAGCTGGTGGTTGGCCGGCTCGTAGGAGACGTTGCCGGTCACCTCCTCCTTCTCGAGTCCACCGATACGGTGCTCGAGGCCGGGGGTTCCCGGAATCGCCCAGGTTCGTGCGAACGTCTGCGGATCGCGCAGGTAAGGCAGATACTCGTCTCCAACGTTTGGAACCGTCTGATATGGCTTGCTGATGTCTGGCAGCTTCGATACATCCGGGAGTTTCCAAGGCTCGGACCCGGTGGCAATCGAGTTGTCGGACAGCACGATGACCGGCGTCATGTACTTCAGAGCAATTCTGGCTGCCTCGATCGTGATGCCGAAGGCATCCGTAGGTGAAGCTGCCGCCAAAACCGGCATCGGAGCTTCACCGTGGCGACCAAAGATCGCGAAGAGCAGGTCGGCTTGCTCGGGCTTGGTCGGCAAACCGGTTGACGGTCCGCCGCGCTGGACATCGATGATCACCAGCGGTAGCTCGGTCATGAGGGCCAGGCTGATGGTTTCGCTCTTCAGTGCCAGCCCTGGACCGCTGGTGCCGGTGAAGGCCAGGTGGCCTGTGAATGCTGCACCGACGGCCACGCCGATTCCGGCAATCTCGTCTTCCGCCTGGAAGGTCTTCACACCGAAGTTCTTGTGGCGGGAAAGCTCATGCAGGATGTCGGAGGCCGGAGTAATCGGGTAGGAGCCGTAGAAAATGGGAAGGTTGGCTGCCTGGCCCGCCGCGATACATCCCCACGCCATTGCGGTGTTGCCGGTCACGTTGGTATAGGTACCCGGTTCGAGTTTGGCCGGCTTGACGGAATAGGTCGTCCGTGCCGCCTCGGTGGTGAGGCCGAAGTTCCAGCCGGCTTTCAGCGCGGCAACGTTGGCGTTGAACACCTCAGGTCTTTTCGCGAATTTCGCCTCGAGCCATTCGGTAGTGGATTCGAGTGGCCGGTTGAACAACCAGGCCATGAGTCCGAGTGCAAAGAAGTTCTTCGAACGAAGGACTTCGCGCCCGGTAACGCCGCTGTCTTTGACTGCTTCCTTGGTCAGGGTCTCCATCGGAGCTGAGATGATCCGATACCCGTCGAGGCTCCCGTCCTCCAGGGGGTTCTTCTCATACCCGGCTCGGTGGAGGTTGCGTTCGATGAAGGCTTCGGAGTTGACGACGATCGTGCCGTTCGGGCGAACGTCTTTGAGATTCGCTTTCAGGCCGGCCGGGTTCATGGCTACCAGCACGTCCGGTTCGTCGCCCGGCGTGAGAATATCGAAGTCGGCAATCTGTACCTGGAAGGAGGACACACCGGCGAGCGTGCCGGCAGGAGCCCGAATCTCGGCCGGGAAGCTCGGGAATGTTGCCAGATCGTTTCCGAACGCGGCCGACGCGTCCGTGAATCGAGTTCCGGCTAACTGCATACCATCACCGGAGTCTCCGGCGAAGCGGAT
>CBDTUP010000055.1:0-10414 GCA_965363685.1 uncultured bacterium
AAGCGCGTTGTAGGAGGTGTTCAGCGAGCCACCCGAGAACCACCTGAAGAAAGGAGGCCGTGAGTCATCGAGCACGGTGTTCCACCGCTCGTACCAGTCGATGCCTTCGGCCGCTTCAGCCCAGAACCCGGCCGGGTCGCGCAGTGACCGGTCGTACGTCTCCTGGTAACTCACGTTGCCTCCTTGATCAACTCAAATGCCCGATGGACATGGCAGGTGGTGTACCGCAACCGGACCCAGGCCATCACGGCTTCCGATAACTCGGGGCTTGCCGTTCCTCTCCGTCGCAATCAAGGCCCTACCCACCCGCTCGAACCACAGCACCAACGGTGCCATTCCTCCTACTCATCACCTGCGGATGTCTGCGACATCGCCGCGAGCGCCTGCACGACATCGGCGTTTGCCAGCGTCGTGACGTCGCCGAGTTGCCGCTCCTCGGAAATGTCCTTGAGGAGTCGCCGCATGATCTTGCCCGACCGGGTCTTCGGCAGGTCGTCGGTGAAGACGATGCTCTTCGGCTTGGCGATCGGTCCGATGGAGTTGGCGACGTGGTCGCGTAGCTCGTGCAGGAGCTTGTCATCGCCGACCTCGCCAGCCCGCAGCGTCACGAAGGCGGCAATCGCTTGGCCCGTCAACTCGTCCTTGCGACCCACCACCGCAGCCTCAGCTACCGCTCGATGGGACACCAACGCCGATTCAACTTCGGTGGTGGAGATGTTATGACCGGCCACCAGCATGACGTCGTCCACACGGCCGAGCAGCCAGAAATAGCCATCGTCGTCACGTTTGGCACCGTCGCCCGGGAAGTAGACGCCCTCCATCCGTGACCAGTAGGTCTGGACATAGCGATCCGGGTCACCGTAGATCGTCCGGAGCATGGAGGGCCACGGCCGCTTGATCGCCAGGAAGCCGCCGCCGCCCAACGGCACCGAGTTGCCTTCCTCGTCGATGACATCGGCGTCGATACCCGGGAAAGCCAGCGTCGCTGAACCCGGTTTGGTAGCTACCGCACCGGGGAGTGGGGTGATCATGATGGCCCCGGTCTCGGTCTGCCACCAGGTGTCAACAATCGGCCTGCTGCTTCCCCCGATGTGCTCGTGGTACCACATCCATGCTTCAGGATTGATTGGCTCGCCGACCGTACCCAGTACTCGCAACGAGGTCAGATCGTGTCCGGCGGGGAACTCATCCCCCCATTTCATGAAGGCACGAATCGCGGTAGGGGCTGTGTAGAAGATCGTGACCTTGTAGTCCTCGATTATCTGCCACAGCCGGTTCTTACCGGGCCAGTCAGGTGCCCCTTCGTACATGACTCCCGTCGAGCCGTTGGCAAGCGGGCCGTAGACGATGTACGAGTGTCCGGTGACCCACCCGATGTCGGCCGCGCACCAGTAGACATCGTCCGGGTTGATGTCGAACACCATGTTGTGGGTGGTTGTAACGCCTGTGAGATATCCGGCCTGAGTGTGAACGATACCCTTCGGCTTCCCGGTGGTTCCCGAGGTATAGAGGATGTACAGCAGGTCCTCGGCATTCATCACCGCGGCTTCGAATTCGGTCGACTTGCCTTCGACTAGGTCGTGATACCAGACATCCCGACCCTCGGTCATCGTGACCTCGTTGTCGGTGCGTTTGACCGTAACGACATGCTCAATCGTCGGACACTGTGCAACCGAGACGTCGGCGTTGGCCTTGAGAGCAACAACACTGCCGCGACGCCATGCCCCATCCTGGGTGATCACGACCTTGGCTTCGGCGTCCTGAATACGATCGGCCAGGGAATCGGAGGAGAATCCACCGAACACGACCGAGTGGGGCGCTCCTATACGCGCACACGCCAGCATGGCAATAGGTAGTTCGGGGATCATTCCCATGTAGATGGCAACCCTGTCGCCCTTTGCGACGCCGAGTTCCGCGAGGCCGTTGGCGAAGCGGTTCACCTCTTCGTAGAGCTCCCGGAATGTGAAGGTGCGTGTGTCGCCCGGCTCACCGATCCAGTGGTATGCGACCTTGTCACCAAGGCTGTCCAGGTGCCGGTCCAGGCAGTTGTAGGTGACGTTCAGTTCGCCGTCTTTGAACCACTTGAAGAACGGCGGATTGGAATCGTCGAGTACCTCTGTCGGCTCCTTGAACCAGGTGATTCGGCTGCGCGCTTGCTGCTCCCAGAAACCGAGCCAGTCTTCTTCGGCCTGCTCGTGAATACCCGACTTGGCGTTGGCTTGAGCAGCGAATTCATGGGATGGCGGGAAGACCCGATCCTCTGTGCTGAGGTTTTCGATGGCCTGACGGCTGCTGTCTGACACAAAGGCTCCTTCCTGCTGTCCGATGAGCGGACACAACTCCGTGCGAGGACGCACCCTTCCGGTTGACATGCTACGAAACCCTCCCTGCCGGCACCATGAAGGGCCGACGACCGGTCGTTATGGGGCGGTAAACGGTCTAGTGCGGGTGCTGAACCACTCATCGCAAACGGTTTGCCGAAACGGCTCCAGGCGGTGAGGATATCCCCATGTCAGAAACCCCAACGGGTCCCAAGCGGCGTCGCCCCGGTTTCCCCTGGTATGGACCCACCCAGATCTGGTTGCTTGTCAGCCTTCTGGTCGTCCTGATCGGCTCGATGCTGCGCTGGTGGAACACCGTCGCCGGCCCTGTCTATGGCCTGGACAACTGGGGAATGATCTCGTTGTGGGGCGCCGCAGTCGGCCTGGTCGGCGTTCTCTCCACCAGGTTCACCCTGTACCGCTGGCTGCCAGCATTTGGAGGAGCCGTCGCTCTCCTGCTGGTGTTGTGGCTGATGGTGACTCAGACATCGGAATGCACTCTGGACGAGGGTGTTCTGTGTCAACCGGCCTTCGGCCTGATCATCACCGGTGCCGGCGCGTTGAACACGGTGTTCCTGGGCGGGCGAGAATTGCTGACAACGCGAGCCATCAAGTAGGACTAGTAGCGGGTTCTAGTACTCCAGCCTGGCGTAGAAAGTTTCCTTCTCTGCCGCTTGCACCTGCCCGAAGGTTTCCAGGCCGCGCTCTTCGAGGAGTGGGATCAGCTGGAGGAACAACTCGGCGGTCACCAGGGCATCACCCAGTGACGTGTGCCTACCCGTCACCTCCACACCGACCAATCGAGCGAGCGCCTCGAGGCTGTGCACTTCGGAATCTGGATAGATCAAAGCAGCCAGCAGCAGAGTATCTAGAACCGGATTGCGAAATACGACACCGGTCGCCTCTTCCTTCAGCTGAAGGAACTTCAAGTCAAAGGCCACGTTGTGCCCGACCAGCACAGTGTCCTCGACGAAACGGGAGAAGCGGGGCAGGACCGCGTCGATGGTCGGCTGGCCGGCCAGCATTTCTGCCGAGATCTTGTGGATCTCATAGGAGGCGGCAGGTATCGACCTACGCGGATCAATCAACTGATCGAACGACTCGTGCCGGAGTACCTTCCCATTGAGGATTCGCACCGCTCCTATCGAGATTATCTCATCGCCTTCACCCGGATTGAGGCCGGTCGTCTCAGTATCGAAAACGGTACAGACCAGGCTTCGCAACGGTCGATCATCCAGCCGATCTGGAGTGTCCCGCTGCTCGAAGAGATCGAAGTCGTAAAACTCCGGACGGCCTTCGTCGAGAATCCTCACCGCCAGCGCCGGCACGGAGACGGCCTTCGGCAGCAGCAAGCGTAGGAACGGCCTCTTGGTCGGATCGAACTCGCACCACACCTCACCACCGTGGCGATCCACCAGCGATTCGAGATCCTCCTGAGACTCCGAGGTTTGCCGGATGCAGTCGGATATAGCCATCTCGGTCACGTCAGCATTCGGCCAGCTCAAATCAAACACCACGAAACGGCCCGACTCCTGCACCCCGATACTCATCGATCCGGCAGCCGACAACTCGACAATCTGCCCGGTCAAGGAACTCAGCCTGTCGACCAACCCCAGTCCATCGACTTTCACCCACAGCGAATCCGATTTCACGTCGGTGACCACGTCGATTCCCGTCGAATCCTCGACCCTATTTGCCAGTGCCAGCACCAGGTCGTCGCCCAGCATGTCATCGAGTTCCCATGCCGACTCCAGGGTGCCGGTGTGCTCAGCGGACACCCCATTTATCCGACCCGAAAGTCGCTCCGCTTCATCGGCGATGACGGTGTGGAATCGATCGGTCTCGCCATCCGACATATCTGGATACGCTCGAATCGTCTCGATTGCAGCTCGGATCCCCGCCACCGATCGGCGCGAATCGTGCGTCAGTGAGCGCAGCAAGAGGTCGCGTGTCCCCCGTGCGGCCCGCTCTTCCGTCACGTCTTCCATCGTCAGAACAAACCCCGTGAAGTCGCCGTCGGAACTGCGAACGGCAACCATCGTCATGCGCAGGACCTGGCCACCCGGAACTGTGGCAATGAAACGCTGGGGTCGAACCTTTGAGCCTCGTTCGGCTCGGAGTTGCAGATGATGGAGCGCGTTGATGGCAACATTGCGGTCCAGAAAGGCGAACACCGAGCGGCCGAGGCCCACGTAGTCGGCATCGTCGTCGGCCAGCAGATGTCGCGCCTCTGCGTTGTAGAGCAGGATTTGTCCATCGAGGTTGCACACGACCACTCCCTGGGCGAGGTCGGACATCAGCGCCGCCAGCCGCTCCTTTTCGTGTTCGACTGCCTGCCGCCCCGCCTCGACCGCCGCCTCCTGCTCTTCGAGGCTCTCCCAGAGTCGAGTTGCCAGCCGGTTGACCGACCATCCGAGCTTGCGCAGATGAGCCGGACCGGTCGGGTCAAGTCGGTGGGCAGGGTTCACCGAGGCGATCAAGTCCACTTCTTCGGTCATCCGCCGGGTCGCGACCATGAAGGACCGAAAGAACCGGCCGGCCAGCAGCCCGCCGGCCGCGGTCAGAGCCAACCCCACCGGGATCAGGACGTTGAGTGCTTCGGCGAATACGGCTCTGCCTGAGAAGCCAAGCCCGAGCCAGAGAATCAAGGTGGCAGAGACGAAGCCAACGGCGGTGGCTACGGCGCCGACTCCGGCGACCGTCGACTCGAACCGGCGGCCATTCATCGAGCGTCGAGAACCTCGTGCACAACCGTCACGAGATCCTGAGTCGAAAATGGCTTGGTTATGTATCGATCCGCCCCCAAAGCGCGGCCCTTCTCGGCTTCCGCTTCCCGACCACGCGCAGTCAACATGATCACTGCCGGATTGGGGAGATCCGAATCGGTGCGGATCCGCTGCAACACCTCGAACCCGTTCAGTTTGGGCATCATGACATCGAGCAACACCAACTCCGGGGCAAACGAGGCCAGCGCCTGGAGCGCTTCCTCTCCGTCGGCGGCCACGGCCACCTCGTAGCCCTCTTGCTGCATCAAAAACTCGAGTGAGACGACGATGTTCGGCTCATCGTCAACTATCAGCACTCGGACGCTCAACTCCGTCACCTCCTCCCGATGTCGGCGGCGCAGCAGCCAACGGTAGAGCGAAACAGAAGACCGCGCCTGGTCCGACACCAGTTTCGATCCACAACCTGCCGCCCATCTGGTCGATTATCTCGCGCGATATGGGCAGGCCCAGGCCCGTGCCCCTTGGTTTGCCTGCATCGACGTCCGTAACTTGCTGGAATTTATCGAATATCACTTCGCGGTGTTCGGGCGGCACTCCGGGACCATTGTCCCGGACTGAAACCAACGCCTCTTGGCCGGATCGTTCCAGCACTACCCATACCCGCGGGTCGACAGGGTCGGAGAACTTGGCGGCATTGGAGATGAGGTTGATGACAACCTGAATCAGTCGATCCCGGTCAAAATCGGCAAGGAGTTCAGAACGCTCCAGGTCGGTAACAACCTGGACGTTGCGCCTGCGAAGCAGTTCACTCATACGGCGGAGCGACTCCTCGACGGCGGCGCCAACCGGCTGGATCTCCATTCTCCACTCCAGCGTGCCGGACTCGATCTTGGCGAAGTCGAGCACCTGATTGATATGCCGAGTGAGGCGCTCGGACTCTTTCTGGATTATGTCGAGGAAACGCTCCCGCTCATTCAGTTCGAGATCCGGGTTGTCGCTCAGGATCTCGGTGAACGCTCGAATCGACGTCAGTGGCGTCCTCAGCTCATGGGTGACGGCCGACATGAAGTCGTCTTTCATTCGATCGAGTTCGAGAAGTTGCTCGTTGGCGTCCCGCAGCTCGGCTGTTGCGTGCTCGAGTTCGCGCTGCTTGTCCTCCAGTTGCCGGCTGTAGGCCAGCACCCTGGAGGTCTCGTCGAGCACTCCGAGCACCTCGTCACGACTGAGAGCGGCTTCCTCAACGGCCGACGAAACCAAAGCTCTGGCCGAGACCGCGCCAACAGCGCCGGCGAGCCTTTGCTCAACGAACAAGATCAGGTCGGAATCGGCTTGCAGATCCGCCGACTCCGCGATGCCTCTCGTCGCCGCGTACCGCATCAGTAGGGCGTCGGCTCGTTCGGTTCCCAGCACTCTGGCCAAGATCGAGCGCAGCTCCTCGAGTGATCCCGTACCACGCCACAGTGACGCTTGGGTGCGCTCACTCGCTCCTCTGAACACATCCACGAAGATCGATGCCTGCCGCTGTTCGATGGGTGTCTGTTCGGTGAAGATGGAAACGATCATGAACAACCCTGCATTGACCAGCAGACTCCAGAACAACCCGTTGGTGATCGGATCGAATCCTTCCAATCCCAACAGCGCGAACGGACGCAAGACCTCGATCCCAAACGGACCGTTCTCGACGAACGAATCCGACATGAGCCCAGATTCAGCCAGCGTCGGCACCGCCAGCGCGTACGCCCAGACTGTGAATCCGGCCACCATTCCTGCGATGGCTCCTTTCCGGTTGCCGGGCTTCCAGTAGATACCGCCCAGGATTGAGGGAGCGAGTTGGGCGATGGCCGCGAACGAGATGAGGCCCACGGAGACAAGCGGCAGCGCCCCTTCAGTCAGTCGGAAGTACAGGTAGCCAAACAGCACTACCGAAAGGATCGTGACCCGGCGGGTTCCGAGCACCAGCGAAGACACATCGCCCCGTTCAGCCAGGCGGAGTGATCGCACCTTCAACAAGAGCGGGATCACGACGTCGTTCGACACCATGGTTGCCAAAGCGACCGTCGCCACGATCACCATTGAAGCCGCTGCCGAAAGGCCGCCGATGAAGACAAAGAGCGCCAGGAGACGCTGACCGTCGGCCATCGGCAACAGCAACACGAGATTGTCTGTGTCTACCGACCCTTCGACGAAGGTGAGCCGACCGGCAACGGCGATCGGCAAGACGAACAAGTTGATCACGAGGAGGTAGAGCGGAAAAAGCCAGATCGCCTTATTCAGGTGACTCTCGTCGGTGTTCTCAACGACTGCCATCTGGAATTGTCGGGGCAGGAACATGATTGCCAATGCGGACAGCACCATGAGCCAGCCCCAATTCCAGTATTCCTCAACCCCGCCGTGGAAGCTCAGAAGCGAGGAGATGTCCGGGTCGGCGGCAGCCCTCGAGAAGATGTCGCCGGGTCCGGCGAACAAGCCCCAGGTGACGAAGATCCCGACGGCCAGAAAGGCGAACAGCTTGACCACCGACTCGAAGGCAATGGCTGCGACGAGGCCTTCATGGTGTTCGGTCACATCCAGGTGCCGCGTCCCGAACAGGATGGCGAATGTTGCCAGCAGCAGGGCAACCCAGAAGGCGGTACCACCGAAGGCATCTGTCAGTTCGGCCGAGGTTGCAGTGATGTCTGGGTAGTGCCACAGCAACGAGAAGCTGGTGGCGATGCCGTCAAGCTGGAGGGCAACGTACGGCACGATCCCGATAGCCGCAATCCCGGTCACGATCATCCCGAGGGCGATTCCCTTGCCGTATCGCGATGAGATGAAGTCGGCAATCGAGGTAATCGAGTTCTGCTGGCTGATCCGGATGATCTTGCGGAACACCACCCACCACAACCCGGCCATCAGGGTCGGTCCGAGGTACACAGGGAGGAAATCGATCCCGCTCGACGCCGCCCGGCCAACGCTCCCATAGAAGGTCCATGCCGTGCAGTAGACGGCCAACGACAACGAGTACACATAAGGGTTGGCGATCACACTGCGGCCGCGTTCAGCCCGGCGATCGGCAAACCGGGCGACCCAGAACAACAGACCTATGTAGCTCAACGCGGAAATGACAATGACCCAGCCGAACACGGCTCAGTTCCGCCGCTCGATGATGAGAGCCATGGCTCCGATGATCAGCGCCCAAAGGCTGAACAGGTAGAGGTAGAGCACCGGGATACCCAAGAGAGTGTCGTCGGAGGACAACAACTTCATCAACGGGTAGTTGAGCGTGAGCGCGCCGAAGGCGAATACGGCGGCCAGTCGCTGACCTCTCCGGTCCATCCAGCGTCCTCCTCTGGTACCGGGTCGTCTACTGCGTTGTCCTCTGGGTCGACATCATGACACAAGACCGGTCTGGAAGTTGAGCGAGAGAGCTTCCTGGGCAGATTTGATGGCCTTGAAGACTTCGCGCAGCCCCATCCGCCGCCAGCTCGTCAACTCGTCGGGATCAATCCGGTTGTCTGGAGAGTCACCGTTTCGCCAGCGAGCCACCTGGTGTTCCAAGCGGATTGTGGTGGCGAGCTCGTAGCCCTCTATCAGCATCGAAGAAAGCTCATCTGAAACCTCTCCGGAGGCAGCGGCGGCCTCCAACCGCTCCACGGTCTCGACAACCGGTGCGTTCATCGCCAGGGCGTGGATGCGGGCGAATTGCACGATCGGGAGAATGGCTCCCGCCTTCAAGTCGAAGGTTCCGGCATGCTCCCCTCCCCGATCCGTCTGAAGCCGGCCCATGAACCCGAGCGGAGGGCGGAAGTCGAGAGCATGTTTGGCGAGCCGGACTAGGAACGGACCGGCATCGCGTGCCCGGGCTCGAAGGTCTACAAACGATGCAGCCATTTCCGCATCCCCATAAATGACCCTGCTGTCGAACACAATCTGCGATTCGAGTAGGTGGATAGGACTGGAGTCGAGAAGGTAGCTGTTCCACCGCTGAACCCACTCGCTCGCCTCGCCCCGCCAGTCGGGCTCGGAGGCCATCACACCGCCGTTGCAGCGCGGATAGCCCACCAGTTCCATCACGTTGGTCACCCCGGCCGCCAGCTTCTCGAACCATGGATCAGCGCCATACCCATCGGTGATCACGAGGGCGTGATCCTGATCCGGAAGCAATGCCGGTTCCCGGCGCGCGAGGCTCCCGAACGACACCCAAGTGAAAGGTGCCGGACCGGGGCCGATTTCTGAGGTGACCCATTCGATGGCTCGGTTCGTCGCCGCTTCGGCGAAGTTGGCCAGCAAGCGCGAGATCGCCATTCCCTCCATACCTTCGCCGAGAAGCCGTTGCACCACCTTCGGCATCGTTGAGTACACATCGGCAAGGGCAGCGGCATCTCGGGCTCCCCTGATGGCACTTCGAATCGCAAACGGGCTCTCATCGATAGTGCCGAAGAGATCGCTATCGGCAATAACACCAACCGGACGGCCGTCGGCCAACACCGGAAGGTGCTTGATCCCTCGATCGACCATCACCTCGAGTGCCGTCAGGAGCCGATCGTCGGCCCCGATGGTTGTAACCGGGAAGGTCGCGATATCACGGACGGGCCCGGACGAATCCCGGCCGACGGCAACCATCCTGGCGCGGAAATCTTGATCTGTGACGATTCCTAGCCGATCGCCGACAGTCACAAGAGCAGACGTCGCCCCCTCTAGCGTCATCGCTTCGGCCACGGCCTGGGCGGCGGTGTGTCCGCCCACTACCAGCGGCGCATCCATCACGTCCGAAACCAGACGCGAGATGAGCTGCAATCCGTCGCCCGCAGTCTCCTGGCGCCCGGACAGCACTGCCCTGCCGGCCTCCCCCTCCCATGCCAGATCCACGGCTCGGTCGGGTAGCAGGAGATAGTTGGTGGCCGACGAAGCAGTGGCAGTTTGGCTGGGGGCCGGTACCCAGAAGTCCCCGGCGCCGATCACATCAACGCTCCGACCATCTGGATCTGTGATGCGCAACCCTCCGAACATGACCGCGATCGGACCCGGAGGAGTCACCACGTCTCCCCCTACGGCGACGGCCTCGGCGGTGTCCTCGAGAAGATCGGCGATGTCGGCAGGACGGACTCCGGCAAAGGCCTTCATCTCCGACAAGAACCGAAACATCGCGTGTTGCATCTCGCTGCGAGGTTAGTTGGTGGTCGCGCTGGAGGTGGTTGAGGGGCGAAAGCGGACGACGCGTGAGCGGGGTTCAGGTTCTGGGTAGCGCGGAGCCAATGGCCAATGGCCAACGGCCCGCATAACGACTACGAGCCGAGAACTCCGGCGTTGCGGTTCCAGGCCATCGTTCGCTGTGTTGCTGAACCCGGTGTGTGTTCGAGCGTGCGTGCGACCCTCCATGCCAGGATC
>CBDTUP010000056.1:0-10288 GCA_965363685.1 uncultured bacterium
GAACAACCCGAACGCTTCACCCGAGAGGTGCTGGACTTCCTCGGCGAGCGGTGCAGATAACGGCACATATTGAGCGGGTGCCGAGACCTCTTCCATAGGGCCGGGCTGGGAGAACCGTCACATGGCGCAGACGATTCCAGGCGAAAGCGTCTATCCGGAGCAGGCGGCTGGCACGAAAGTCGTCTACCTCTGTCAGGCGGTTTCCAGGCGCGAGCGTCACCACTCGGCTGCGCTCCGTGCGCAGAGGCCAAAGGGGCACACGTCGAGGCCGGCGCGGGAAGCGGGAACGCATTCGACGGCAACCGTGTGACCGCAAACAGTCATGTTGGGTTGTGGGACGATACGCCGTCTGCTGCTACTCGTCGCTGGACGCATCGGCTTCTCCTCGTGCCAGCGATCCAAAGAGGCGCAGATCCATGACTTCGTGCCGGGCACCGACTGTCTTTATCGCACTTCGACCGGCCAGGACCGGGCCGATCAGGCAAATGGTGAAATTGATGAACCTTGCTCGCGTTCCGAGTATGACTATCGGTCTACGTAACAGGTACGACAATCCCGATCGTGCTTGGAGGTTGTGTTGTGGTCGTTCTCCTTGCCCGCCGGCTACCAGCTCAGGGTCACGACGTTGGAACACGTCGAGCTGCCTGCTTCGCACACCTGGTAGGTGGCGGAGCCGCCGCCGCGCTGTCCGGTGGCGTCGGTGTAGGTGCCGCTGGTCTCGGTGGCTACCAAGGCGCCGTCACGATAGACGTCGACCTCGGTCGAGGCAGTCCCGCTCCAGGTCAGATCGGCATACTGGAAGCTCTTCACCTTGTAGCCGAAGGCGGACAACGTGAACCCACCTCCCGGCGGCGCATTGACCGTCACCGTGATCTTGTCGGAACTGCTCGCTCCGTCCGAATCGGTCACCGAAGCGGTGATCTGGTGCGGGCCGTCGGACAGAACCGTTTTGAACGATCCACCCGTGCCGATCTGGCCGTCGACGTTCGACGTCCAGGTCAGGTCGGCCGTCAGGTCGCCGTCCTCGGCGTCGGAAGCCGCACCGGCGAACGAGATCAAAGCCCCCGACTCGAATGCCGCTCCATCGGACGGACTGGTGATCGTCGCCGACGGCGCGGTGCTGCCACCGCCACCGATGGCGATCAGGGTCGCGGTGAACCCGGTCACGTCGAGCAGTGGTTCGAGGATGGTGTCACCCGACTCGTCGGTCCAGTTGGAATTGCCGGCAGCGGTGACCCGGCCGTAGAGGGCGGCGACGTCTGTGGCATCGCCCGGATTGTTCGAGCTGGCCAGCAAGGCCAGGGCACCGGCCACGTGCGGAGAAGCCATCGACGTGCCGCTGATGGTTCCGTAGCTGCCCTGTTCCAGCGGGAAGGTCGAGAGGATGCAGACGCCGGGCGCGGCGATGTCCACCGCCGGTCCGAAGTTCGAGAAGTTGGCGAGAGTGTCGTCCTCGTCGGCGCGACAAGTTGGAGACCCTTTACCGCCGGGAGCACCATCGAAATCGGCCAGCGCCGAGACGGTCAGGGCGTTGTCGAAGGCGGCCGGGCTGTAGTTGGCGGCGTCGTCGGTGTCGTTGCCGGCCGCCACTGCGAAAGCGACGCCGGCGTCCACCGCGCCCTGAATGGCGTCGTACTCGGCCTGGCTGAATCCGCGTCCCCCGAGACTCATGTTGGCAACCTCGATCGTGGCAGCGTTGGCTGCCACCCAATCGATGCCGGCCACAATCCACGACAGGTAGCCGCTGCCTCGCTGATTGAGGACCTTCACCGACCAGATGCGGGCGCCCGGTGCCACGCCCACCACGCCGATCCCATTGTCGAGGGCGCCGATGGTGCCCGCTACATGGGTGCCGTGATAGTGATTGTCATCACCGCCGGTTGAGCAGGAGCCGTTGAAAGGCCCGCCGCCCGAGCAGTCGACCCCGCCGACCACATTGAGGTCGGAGTGTTCGAAATCGACGCCGGTGTCGATGACGGCCACATCGACGTCGACTCGAAAGTCATCGGTCGAGTCGATGTCGAGGGAAGCATTGGCGTCGGCGAAGATCCGTTGGATGCCCGTCGGGGTCTCCTGGGCGTCCAGCGACACCTGTCGGTCGGCTTCGACGTAGGCGACCCGGGGGCTGCGGGCGATCGCGGCGGCGGCCCGCGCGGAGGTGGTGATGGAGAAACCCTGGAGGGCGTGCTGATAAACGAAGCCGATTTCGCCGCCGTGGGCAGCGGCCAGCCCGGCGGCAACGGCCGCCGGAGCGGCGCTGCCCGGTTCGAGGACCACGAGGTAGCTCTGGCGCTCCGCGGGCGCAGCGGCACCGGCGGTAGCCAATCCCATGATTATCAGCAATACGACCAGCACTGCCCGGACGGCGCGGAGTTGGGTCATCAGGTCTGTCCCCTCACTTAGTGTGGCCGTGATGATAAAGGGTGGTCTTGTGGAATGGAAGGGTTGATTCAGACGATCAAACGCTCGAGCGCTCGAGCCGGGTCGAGTCGCTCGAGTCCCGGCACCTCGTCGAACGCCCGGTCCGGGCTCACCACCACGGATGCCTGACAGGCGAGGGCGGTGGCGGGATGAACTGCATCGCGCATGTGAAGGCCCTCGTGAGTACGGAACAGCTGGAGCCCCACCTGGAGTTCGGTCATTGTCACATCGTGAACCCGACTCAGAGCCACGATCGGCCGCGCTTCGTCGACAGCCTTTGATCGTTGGATCCCGTTGCGAGTTCGCACGTGCACGTACTGCTGAACTGCGTTCTTAGCCGATCAACCCGCTGCAGACGGCAGCCAGCAGCAAGCGAGCAAGCATCACGAAGGGCGACACTTTCCTGTTCTCTCGCTGGGAAACCCTTGGTTTGCCAACGATATCAGGGCAGGTACCAACAAGCGGGCAAACGGCTCCGACCTGCCTCATTGCAGTGACGTGCGACTCGATTCTCCCGTTTGAATCGCGAGCGTGCCGGCACCACCCGAGTGAGGGATGCGGTCGCTTTCCCCGACGGTCATGATCCAAGGGCGCGGCTGAGGATCGCCAACCTCTCAGGAACGGGTCGGTAATAGACCCACCGACCGCGTTTCTCGCTGTCGACGAGACCGGCAGTGCGCAAGACCTTCAGGTGGTGGCTCACGGTCGGTTGTGACACACCGAGCGGTTCGACCAGGTCGCAGGCGGCGCATGCCTCTCCGGCGGCCGCGATGAGGCTCAGCAGCCGCAGCCTGGTCGGGTCGGCCAGCACGCCAAACCACTCGCCCAGCCGGTTGGCCTCTTCTGCCGCGAGCGGCTCGTCGAGCAGGGGAGCGCAACATTCGGTGACGGTCTGCATGCCGATCATCCTTCCCGGTAGGTTGCCTCTCACAGCAGGGACTGGCCCAACCAGCCCATCGCCAGGGCCCCCGCGAACAGTAGCGCCACCACGAGTCCGACCACCCGCATGCGGGCGATGACGAACAGTCCGCTGATGGCGCCCAGGCTGGTCCCGGCTCCCGTGACGAGGAAAGCGAGGGCGGGGCCGGCGCCCATCCCGCCGTCCATCAGCGCGGCGACGAGCGGTAGCGAAGCTTCGGTGTTGAGATAGGCCGGGATTCCGATCAGCGCCGCCAGCGGTACTGCCAGCAGTGAATCTCCGCCGAGGTGGTCGGTCAGCCACGTCGTGGGGATCGCTTCGATAACCAGATATCCCACCGCCGTGAATCCGAGGAAGAAGACGAGCAGCTTGCGCCCGACGGTTACGACCTCAGCCCTGAACTCATCCAGCTTCCACCTTCGAGAGGGGAGTTCGAGTGTCGACGCGGTTCCGGGTCCCACGCCGAGGGCGACCGGCTCTGCGACCCGGCAGGTGCCGTCGGAGCACGCGCCCTCCTCGGTCGTCATGCGCGCTTGGCCGCGCAGCCAGCCCATTCGATCGAGTAGGGCAGCAGCACCTCCGGCCGCCAGCCCGAGAACGATCGTTCCGGCGAAGAAGATGAGCGCGAACGGCCAGCCGAGCAGGCCCGCCGAGAAGACCAACTCTGAGGGGCTCGTCAATGGTGATGCAACCATGAAGGCGACAAGGGGCGCCCACGGAGCCGATGTGGCCAGCATTCCCAGCAACACGGCAGTGGTGCCGCACGAACAGAACGGGGTGAGTGTGGCAAGCAGGACGGCGCCGGCGGTGGCGACCAAAGTCCGGCGACGCAGCAGCCGGGAGGCCCGTTCGGTGCCGACGTACACGGACACCGCCGCGGCGGCCAGTACCGAGATGGCGAGGAACGGCCACACGTGCACGAACGTGTTCCACACATCTCCTGCAACTCGCCCAACGAGATCTACTAGCCATTCCATGACATCACCCATATATCGACTGTTATCTATATGTTGACATCATGACATATATATAGACAAGCGTCAATATATTGTCTGATTGTCGGATCGTCCCTTGTGGCGCAGTCGTCGCCGGTCGTGCTGACCGAAGTCCGTCACGTTGAGGCGGCGTGGACCACCGACACGCCCAGCGGAGCAGCCAACTCAGTATTCGTGACTACCTATCTCGATGAGATGCTTGCTCTGGTCGACCCATCGGCAGATGCCCGTCTCGGCGAGGTTGTTTCGGGGCTGACCGGTTGGGACCACCTGCAGGTCGACCTGGACCAGACCGGCTACTACGACGATCCCTATGGGACGATTTTCAATGCGTGGTGGTTCGCTCTCGCCGACGGAGTGTTCGACGAGGTGTCGGGTATCAGCAACCGATTCGTCGTCGGCAAGCTGGTCGATCGGATGCTCGCCGGTGCCGACGCCGGACGGCCGCTCCAGTACGGCTACCTGGAGGGAGCTACTCCCGCGGAGGCGGTCACCGGGGCGCTGATCGCAGCACTGGACGGGTTGACCGCCGACTACGGCTCCGCCGACATGAGTGCCTGGATGCAGCCGATTTCGGTGATCAACTGGGCGCCCTTGCCTCTCTCTCCCGGGCTCCCGCCCACCATTTGGATGAACCGGGGGACCTACAACCAGATCGTGCACCTGCGTGGGAATGTCACTGCTCAGAACGTGATCTCGCCGGGACAGAGCGGGGATCCGGCGAGCCCGCACTTCTCCGACCAGCAAGCGTTGTATGCGACTGGACCTACAAGCCGATGCGGCTCTCGAAGGCCGATCTGAAGGGATACATCGAGTCGACGATTGTCCTGAACCTGTCGCGAGCAGCCTGGAGGGAACTCGTCTGTAGGCGCTCCCTCCACTCATGCGATCCTGCGTGCGGCGGCCGCACCTGCGCGGCGTGGGGCTGCTCACCGTCGAACAGATCCCGAGCGGGGTGTCGGGCTCAGCGCATCAGATCGGCGGGATCCGGGTAGTCGGGGGTCCGACGGAAGTGCTCTTCTAACGCTCCCATGACGGCCAGGACGACGTGGTCGTCCCAATGGTGGGCGACGACCTGGACGCCGACCGGCAGGCCGGCGCTTCCGTTCTCCACCTGTGCAGCCGTAATCTCGGCCATGTCCTTTCCTGCCGTCCGGCCACCCTCTTCGCCGGGGCGGACCCTCGTCGTCGACACCACTCCGGCCGGGGCGCCAAGGACGTTGTAAATGAAGGCATAGGAAACGGCGGGGAATAGGTGCTCGCTGCTGCCATGCGTGAACGCAGGCAGCGCGACCGGCGGGCAGATCACGGCGTCGAACCGTCCACCGTCGAGACCGGCCGCAAAAACGGCGCGATAGGCGTTGCGAGCTTCGACGATCGCCTGGTAGTCGGCCGCTGAGGTACGTTGCAGATGACGGATCTGGTCGGACAGGAACTGCTGCCCGCGTCCCTTCATCATCCCGGAAACTATGGGACGCATTGGCGCCGGCAGCTTCACCCCCCTGAGTAGGCCTGCCACTTGTGGAATCGGCTTCTCGTCGCCCAGTAACTCGAAGTAATCGGCACCACCGCCGGCCGAAACAGCTCGCAGGAATAGCCGGACTCCTTCCGCGGTCTCCGGGGCCGGCATCGGCTCCACGGTTGCGCCCATACCGCGGAGTGCTGCAGCCGCGTCCTCAACTGCCCTGCAAATGGCCGGCGAGACCGGGAAGTAGCCGTTGTCGACATACATGCCGATACGCATTCCCTCAATCTGAGTAGTCCCGGGCTCTTTCCACGGGACGGGCGCCACGAAGTCGGCCGTGCGGTCCATCGAGGTCTCTGCGAACAGCTTCATCGCCAGATTGATGTCATTCATCGTCCGTGCGATCGGACCCGGTTGGGGAACGAACACCTCCTGTCCTGAGCCGAGCAGGCCGGTGGCGAAGTCGGTGTTGGTGAGTCGACCGGCGGTGGGCTTGAAGCCGTGCACGCCGCAGAAGTGGGCCGGCAGTCTGGTGCTCCCGCCAAAGTCACCGGCCAGACCCAGCGCCGAGCCGCCGGCCGCCACGATCGCCGCCTCGCCACCGCTACTCCCACCCGCACTCCGGTCGAGATTCCAAGGGTTATTGGTGCGTCCGTAGACGGGATTGTCGCTCTCCCATCCGGCCAGGGTCTGAATGATGTTGGTCTTTCCGAGAATGATGGCACCGGAGCGGCGTAGCTTTGTCACCAGCGGGCCTTCGTCGTGATAGACGTTTCCGATCTGTTTGGTGGCACCCAGGGTGGTCTGCGTACCTGCCACCCTGTATTGCTCCTTGATCGTGACCGGCACACCGTGCAGCGCCCCCAACTCCTCGCCGCCTGCTTGCGCCTCATCTGCCCTCGCCGCCGCGGCCCGGGCCTCATCGAATAGGGGAATCACCACGGCGTTGATTTGGGGATCGACTTCCTCGATCCGGCGAATGTAGGCGTCGGTCACTTCTACCGCCGACAAGTCCCCGGCTCGCGTTCGCTCCGCAAGTTCGGAGGCACTCATCCTCGTGATCAGATCAGCCTCGTGGTGCATGGCCCTCTCCCTATCGCCGCCCGTCCACTTCGCCGTTGTCGGGCATGAGGCCCGCTTTAGTGGCCGCCCGACCAAGCTCATTCTATTGATTCGAGTACCTCCCGCACTGCAATCGGAACTGCCCGAGGTCTACCGCAGGGGTCGAGGATTCTCCATCGCGCAGGGACGCACCCTCATCTACTTCTGTGCGTCCTGCCACAAGACTCTGGGCTTCGCACAAGGCCGCGCTCTCTGAGAAGAGGTCGGTATAAAGGGTGTAGGCCGGTGCGGGCCGCTAGTTTCGAGGTACAAGATCGCAACGAGGGGAAGAGATGCGAGAGCTTGTCGACCACTTCTGGTGGCGAGTAGCCCGAGAAGCAGGCCACAGCGGCCATAACCAGGCCCGTTCGACCTTTCTTGACAACTATCGGCATAGCCTCCATCGGGCGGGCAGAGGTCGGTGAGTTGGTGATCAACTGCAGCAACTGCTCGGCCGGCAACCCAGCAGACTCGCGATTCTGTGGGAACTGCGGCGCCTCGCTGGCGCAAGAGTGTTCCGAGTGTGGTCACGAGAACCCGGCCGCGAACAACTTCTGCGCCAGCTGCGGCTCGTTGCTGAGGCCCGACGCCTCCGCAGAGGATACAACCCGCAGCCGGCCACCTGCCGGCGAGACAATCACGGCAGATTTGGGGGAGCGCCGGTTCGTTTCGGTGTTGTTCGCCGACCTGGTGGGGTTCACCGCGTACAGCGAGTCCCGTGATCCTGAGGAAGTCAGAGCGATGCTCACCCGCTACTTCGATCGAGCTCAAGAGGTCATCGAACGGTTCGGCGGCGAAGTGGAGAAGTTCATTGGTGACGCCGTAACTGCCTTCTGGGGTACGCGGCAGGCCCAGGAGGACGATGCCGAACGAGCGGTGAGATCTGCTTTGGAGCTAGTGGACGCAGTCAAAGCGTTGGGTGGGCAACTCGGAGTGCCGGAACTGGCGATTCGGGTTGGTGTCCTATCGGGCGAGACCGCAGTGGGTACCGGTGGGAACGAGACCGGCATGATCATCGGAGACATCGTCAACACCGCCTCGAGGCTCCAGTCGGCCGCCGGGCCTGGCTCCGTGTTCGTCGGTGAGGCCACCAAGCTGCTCACAGACGCGGCGATCCGCTACGAGTCCGTCGGCAACATTGAAGTCAAGGGCAAATCCGACGCCGTCACTGCGTGGAGAGCCACCTCGGTCATCGGCGAACGGGGTGGCCGAGGTAGGTGGGAGATGCTCGAACCCCCCTTCGTGGGTCGTGGTGACGAACTACGACTGCTGAAAGATCAGCTGCACGCAACCACGCGAGAGGGTGCAGCCCGGCTTGTGTCCATTGTGGGGGAGGCAGGGATCGGCAAGAGCCGTCTGGTGTGGGAGCTTCTCAAATATATAGATGGTGTCACTGAGGCCTTCAGGTGGCATCAGGGTCGCTCACCCGCCTACGGCGATGGGGTGACCTTCTGGGCGCTGGCCGAAATGGTTCGATCTCGCGCTGGAATCGCAGAGCGCGATGAACCGCTCAAAGCCAGGACGAAACTCCGGACGGCCGTGGTCGAGTTCGTCCCCGATCCAGAAGAGCAGCAGTGGATCGAGCCGCGTCTGGCCGGGCTGCTCGGGCTTGATGAGATGCCGGCAGGCGACCGCAATGAGCTCTACTCGGCCCTCCGCTCGTTCTTTCAACACGTGGCGGCGACGGGCACCACCGTGCTTTTCTTCGAGGACATTCACTGGGCCGACGAGGGACAGCTCGAGTTCATCGAAGAGCTGATCGAGATGTCGCCCCGTCATCCGATCTTCGTCATCACGTTGGCCCGTCCTGAGTTGCTCGACCGGCATCCGACCTGGGGATCGGCGCGACACCACTTCCTGTCGATGCACCTGGGACCACTTGGTGCCGCCGACATGGCCGATCTCGTGACCGGGCTCGCTCCCGGGATAGCCGATCCGGTAGTGGAGTTGATCGTCGAGCGAGCCGGAGGCGTGCCGCTCTACGCCGTCGAGTACGTGCGGATGCTGATCAACAGCGGAGACCTGGTTCTCGAAGGAACCACCTACCGCCAAACAAGAGAGCTCGTCGAGGTAGCCCTGCCGGACTCGCTGCAGGCGATGGTTGGTGCACGCCTCGACCGGCTCGATCAGAAGAGTCGATCCCTAATCCAGGACGCCGCCATACTCGGCCAATCGTTCTCTCTTGAAGGCATGACCGCTCTCACCGGACAAGCTGCGGCCGATCTCGAGTCGAGCTTGCGAGACCTGGCTCGTCAGGAACTGATCCGCTACGACACCGACCCTCGTTCTCCGGAACGGGGGCAGTTCCAGTTCGTGCAGAGCGTTATCCGCGAGGTTGCGTACAGCCGCATAGCCAAGGCCGACCGCAAGGACCGACATATCAAGGTGGCCGAGTTCTACGAAGTCGAAGCCCCCATCGAAGCTGCGGCCGTCATCGCCAGTCACTACATGAACGCCTACGACAACGGCCATAACGACGAGATGGCAGGCAAGGCGCGCGCAGCGTTGATGAATGCCGCCCAACGGGCGGCCGAGTTGAAGTCTCATGCGCAGGCATTGGGGTTGGTCGAGCAAGCGCTGGCGGTCCCTGGGCCTGCCGACCAACAAGCGGCGATGTGGGAGTTCGCCGCCCCGGTGGCGGCGGCGCTTTTCCGGCATGAAGAGGGCATCGAATATGCTCGCAAGGCACTCGACTGGCACACGGAGCACGGGTCACCCGCCGATGTCGTCCGCGGGGCAAAGGTCCTCGGCACCGCCCACGTAGACGCGGATGCGCCCGGCGACGCGGTTGCGATCATGGGGCCGGTGTTCGATGCCGGACGCGCTCGCGAGCCTGAGATGATGGCTCTCGGTGCGGAACTGTCGCGCGCGCAAATGCGTTCGTACCAGAACCAGCAGGCCGCCGATGTCTCCCTGGCAGTCTTGATTTCAGCTGAGGCTACCGGCCACGCGTCTTTGGCGATTGAGGCAATGAACACACGGGGGACCGCTCTCGGCAGTCTCGGTCGCGCGTACGAGTCGATCGCATTGCTACGCGAGTCTCTCCGCCTGGCCGAACAGCATGCCCTTCCCTATGCAACCCTTCGTGCGCTCAACAATCTCGCCGTGGGTGAAGCCGTCAATGGCATCGCGGCTCTCAAAGACAGTTGGAAGCGTGGATACGAACTGGCATTGCGTGTCCGGCATGGTGGCCTACTGGCGCGAATGACCACCGCCCGTGCCTCCGGTCTCTTTGAGGAAGGTGAGTTCGCCGGCGCTCTTTCTGTGCTCGAGGATCTCGATCTCGGCGATGAGTCCGTCTGGGCGGACTTCGTAGCGGCCTTTGCCGAATGGATCCGCTGGCACCAGACCGGCGACTCGGAGCATATCCGTATAGCCCGCCGGTGG
>CBDTUP010000057.1:0-10260 GCA_965363685.1 uncultured bacterium
CAACACCGGCCAACCCGTCGCGACCGCCAGTCATGGCGATCTCAGCAACACGGCCGAGATCGGGCCACATCATGAATGCCCGCCGCACCTCTCCGGCGGCAACACCAGCGGCTCTGGCCACGGCGTCTGTCATCACTCCAACGAGGGCGCCCTGGCGGATTCCTCCAGTCAGCAATCTTTTGACGAACCCCTGCTCCGCCTCCGTGCATCGACCCAAGAGTGACTCGAGTATGCCGACCCGATCGGCCTGAGATCCCGAACCTCCTGTGGCAGAAATCTGCTCGAAGGCGGCGTCGATATCGAGAACGGACAACTCCGGTTGAGCCACGGATGGTGTATGAATTCCGGCCACCGTGCGGTAACCGATACCGATTTTGCCCTGCCGCGGCTCCCCTGAGAGCGCGCCGACAACGACCGGAATCTCGGCGACGGCCATATCGGAGAAGAGGTCGGCCAGGAGAGCGACCTTCTCGGACCGCCTACGGGTCGAAGACACCTGCACCGAGGTATCGACCAATTCGTGCAACAACATACGTCCATTCTGGCGTAGCGGTGGTTGAGTCGTGCCTATCCGGGCCCACCACATAATCTGATCGGCATGACCTGGGACGACTTCATCAAGGCAGCCAGAGCGATCAGCTGGATCACCTATCTGGCCACGACGGCAAAAGACGGAAAGCCCCACGTGGCACCGGTGTCGGTCGGATTCACCGAGGGGACGGTATGGTTTGCCTCCCGCCGGCCGAGTCGAAAGATCCGGAACCTAGGCGCGAACCCGTTCGTGGCATTTCACTGGCCTGTTGGAACCGGCTCGGGCCCGGGTGAGCTGTTCGCCCGAGGCACCTCGGTCGTCCACATCGCCGAGGATGATCGGCACCGCCTCTGGTCGGGGTTGGATTTTGCCTACGACCTGGCGATGTTCTTCCAGTCGCCGGATAATCCCGATCTCGTATTCGTCGAGGTGGCGATAACCCATGCCTCACTGCTCGGCCCGGACTTCGCTCGCAGCATCTGGCGCCCTCCCGCCGGTAGCGCCGACAACGCCTCCGTCAATCGTGCCTGAACCGATCGAGTCCCAATGACTCGCGAACGTCGACTGTTTGAGCCAACGTACCTTTCCCGACCGGCATTCCGGTGGCGTCGGCAATCCGATTCATCATCGAGAAGTTGCCGATTACGCCGGCAGTCTCGACTAGAGCATCCTCACCCATCTCGCCAACGATTGAGGCTCGATGTGCGCTCGAATCACCATCGCTCAAGACCGCGTCTACGAATCCGATCAGGATGTCTCCGTTGGGAATCCCGGAACCGACGGATGGGTCGGTCACTGCCCTCAGGTCTGTCTCGTATCCGAATGTCTTGCTGCTCTCACGGAGCATCATCACGTGGGACAGCACTCAATAGAAGCACTCGTTGATGGCCGAGACCCGGGCGGCGATCAGTTCCATCTGGGCTCGATCCAAGGTCCGCCGAAATCCGTAGTCGGACATTTGCTCATACGACATGTAGAGCGGTCCGTGGATCTCCTTTTGGGCCGCCGCCTCTGCCGGCACCAAGCTCAGTGCCATGGTGATCGAAGCGGGGCCGGCCATGGGAACCCATCCCCGCCCGGGGCGAGCAGTCGGAGGGGTTTCTCGAGAAGGATCTCCAGGCAGCGGCTGCGGGAGCTCTTCCAGCGAGCTCCCCAGCGCCCGCATGAACTCATCCACTGCAGCCAGTCGGCTGACAATCCCAACGATCTCAATGAACGCCGGCATGGTCAGATCGGAGGTGGTCACCTCGTTGACCCAGTCACGCGAGGTTGAGGTGATGTCGGCATAGATCTTGCGAGCCGCCTGTGCCGCCACTTCGGGAAGACCATCAAGGGCGATTCCGCGAGCAGCACCGGCGATGGCTGCACGTTCCCCGGCGGTCCACCAGGTTCCCGGTGAGCTCAGGAGGACCCACTCTTTGCGAAGCGCTTCAACGAGATCGGGCCGGATTGGAACTGGGAACTTGGAGAAACTCACGTGGCAACCATACCTCCAGGCACAAGGATGGCCGACAGGTTGGCTGTTGCGTCGCAAGGTGAGAACATGTGGTTGCAACGCGAATGATCTCGTTGCTCGCCGCCATGCTGCTGCTCGGTTCCTGCACAGGAACGGAGTTCGAATCGACCATGGCAGACCATCGGGCGACATGGGTTGACGCCGGCCTGAGAGCGTGGCAATACGAACTCATCCTCGATGATGAGTTGAGCATCACCGTTCATCGCTTCCAGAGAACCGGCAGTTGAATGAGTGTGGGGTGCCGAGGCACCCCACACTCTTCAGGTCATCTCGTACGGCTAGTTCTCGCTAGAGGCGAGGAACCCCCAGGCTCCGAAGAGCACGATTGAATGCTTCTTTGGCCAACGACCGCGCATATGCGGCAGAATGCCGGGTATGCCGCTGCAAGCAGACGTGGTCATTGCCGGCGCCGGAATCGCCGGCGTCTCGACCGCCTACCACCTGTCCGTCGAACTGGGATGCGAAAGGGTCATCCTCTGCGATCCGCGGCCACCCTTGACGCTGACCAGCGACAAGTCCACCGAGTGCTACCGCAACTGGTGGCCAGGGCCCGGCAACGGCATGGTTGCTCTGATGAACCGCTCGATCGACCTGCTCGAAGAATGGGCTGAGTTGAGCAGCGATGCGTTCCACCTCTCACGGCGCGGGTACCTCTACGCGACGGCGGATGACCTGCACCTTGCCAAAATGTACGACCAGGCTCGGTCGATTTCGGCACTCGGAGGTGGAGAACTACGGACACATCGAGGTTCGGTTGACGATCCGGACTACATAGCCTCGGGCCCGACCGGATTCGCGGGTAGCCCGACAGGTGCGGATCTCTTTCTAGACGGGGACACCCTCAGGAGGCACTTCCCGTACCTTTCGCCTGCGGCGGTCGGCGGGCTGCATGCCCGCCGGGCCGGGTGGTTTTCGGCACAACAGTTGGGGACGTGGCTGCTGGCCGGGGCCAGAGAGGCCGGAGCCACCTTGGTGTCGGACAAGGTTGTGGAAGTGGATCTCGAAGATGGACGGGTGGCGGGTGTCCGTCTCGACTCCGGGGAGAGCATCCAAGCCGAACGTTTCATCAACGCAGCCGGACCGCTGGTCAACGAAGTCGGAGCGATGATCGGTGTCGATCTCCCGGTCTTCTCGGAGGTGCACAGGAAGATCTCGATATCGGACTCCCTGGGCGCCCTCCCCCGCAATGCTCCCATGCTGATCTGGGAAGACCCACAACTCCTCGATTGGAGCGAAGACGAGTTGGACGCCCTCCGATCCGAACCCGATCTCGAATTTCTCACCGAACGACTCGGGCCCGGAGCGCACTGCCGGCCGGAGGGATCGGGGGATGCCGAAACGGTGCTCGGATTGTGGGAGTACAAGAAAGACGTCCGACCACCTGAGTTTCCGATTCCCCCGGATCGGTTCTATCCAGAGATCGTCATGCGAGGTCTCAGCACAATGATCCCGGCCTTTAGCGCCTATCTAGAGCGACTCCCACACCCATACATCGACGATGGCTACTACACCAAGACCACCGAGAATCGCCCTCTCATTGGTCCGGTCGGCCCCGCCGGTTCGTACGTCGTGGGTGCGTTGTCGGGGTATGGAGTCATGGCGGCCGCGGCCGCGGGCGAACTCGCCGCCGTGCACGCCCTCGGTGGCCAGCTACCCGGCTACGCCTCCTGGTTTGCACCCGCCCGCTATGAGGATCCCGACTACCTGGCCCTGTTACCCGAGATGACGGAGTCCGGCCAAATCTGAGTGGTTCGCTCGCTCCGGCTTCGGAGCTAGGTTGTACGGTGATGGACGACGAACTCGAGCCGGTGTCGCGCACCAGAGAGATCCAACTGCTGTTTGGACTGGTGGCGCTCCTGTGGCTGATCGAAATCGTCGACTCCGTGTTCTTCGACGATGCCCTCCAAGCCCAAGGTATCCGACCACGGTCACTTTCGGGCTTCGACGGAATCCTCTGGGCACCGTTCCTGCACGGAACATTCGGCCACCTCATCTCGAACACGATCCCGTTTGTGGTGACCGGAGGCCTGGTGATGATCAGGGGCGTCCGACCATGGGCGGCCGTCACACTGTTCATAACCGTCGTAGGCGGACTGCTCGTTTGGATCCTGGCCAGGAACCATGTGCATATCGGAATCAGCATCGTGATATTCGGGTACCTGGGCTACTTGTTGGTGGTGGGATTCTTGGAAGGCGATCTGCTGTGGAAGGCGGTCGGGGTAGGCGTCTTCGTGATCTACGGCGGTACGATCCTGCTGGGGATCCTCCCGATACAACGTGGAGTCTCGTGGGAGGGCCACCTCTTCGGGTTCGCCGCCGGCGTCCTCGCCGCCTACCTGTTCAGCAAACCCACCCACCGTTGATATTCCTGTCAATGCCGCGCCGCACTTCTGATGGGTGGCATTGACAGGAAACTCCTCAGTCGGCCTCGCGCACCGAGACGAGCAGGCCGGAGACGATGATCGCCTGGGCGGCGAGTGCAGAGGTGCCGGCGAGGGCCAGGCCTAGCTTCACACTGATCGGGATCGCTACCGGCACGATCGCGCCGATCACCCACGCGATCTGAAACAGAGTCTCAGATCGCGTGAAAGCCAGACCGCGGCCGCTCGCACCGGTCTGATGCTGCAGCATCCCATCGAATGCAAACTTGGCGGTCCCCCAAGCGAGCCCCGCTGCCGCGGCAACTGCCGCCCCTGCTGCCAGGCCGAACACTTGCGCAGCAATGAAGGCGGCCGCAGCCTCCACCGCCAAAGCCGATACCACAGTGGGTTCCTCCCGCAACCGCCGTTCCAGCCATGGTGCCAGCAAGGAGGCCAGCCCATAGCCGGCACCGGCAGCCGCCAGCAACGCCCCGAAATCGAGCAGACCTGCATCCACCTCCTTGAAAGCGAACGCCAGCAGGAGAACCAGGAAACCGTGCAACAACCGAACCATGGCAGTGGCAGTCATCGACAACCGGACCATCCGGGGCGGCGCCCACCGCTGCCCGCCGGCATCGGTCCTCTCTCGGGTCGTCGTCGGAGCCTCGATACCTCCGGCAAGGAGGGCCGTACCGACGAAAGCACACGCAGCCAGAAGCAGCGAGACCTCAGGCGCCCACAGTTGCATCACTCCGGCACCAATAGGCGCCGCCACCGCACCAGCGGCCAGTCCCACCTGCGCCAGCCTGGAGTTGGCCGCCACCAGCATCGACGGATCGGGAACAGTCGTCGGCAGCAATGAGCTGCGGGCGATCCCATGAAGACGGGAAAGGACCAGCAACCCGAAGGCCATCGGGAAGAGCCACAGGGAGTCGAGTCCCACGATCACCAAGATCACAGCCACTCCCGACCTCAGCAAGCCGCTGCCGACCAGTCCCACCCGATACGGCCTCGGCAGCCGGGCGAAGATACGCGGGAGAAACGGGCTGAGCAGGACGAAGGGAGCGAGGGTCAACAGCAGGTAGAGAGTCACTTTGCCTCGAGCTTCGGCAGACGGCACGTCGAAGAAGATCGTGCCGGCCAATCCGACCGCCACCAGAGTGTCTCCGGCATAGGCCGCCGCCTGAGTGAAAGCCAGCCTTCTGAACGCCCGGCCGTATACCGACACCCAGTCATCGACCCGACGGCCCCCGGCCTGAATCACCTGCCGGGTGGCACCGCCCAACGCCCGACCTACCTTGGCAGCCGATACCCGGCGCTTCTCCATCACACACCTCTCAAGTCCAGTCTGGTACGAACCCGGGCTCGATGGCACGACCGTCGGCCAAACACCTCAAGAAATCGAATCGGCCCGCCGATGCATCTCACATACCGAACCTCTTGGGGGAACTGCTTTGGCCCAACTCGATGCTTTGTTTCGCGCCATGTCCGAACATGGGTCTTCAGACCTCCACCTCGTGGCCGGCAACCCTCCGATCATGCGAATCAACGGTGACCTCGTCCGTTTGAAGAGCCCGGACCTCACAGACGCCCCCCTGAGACAACTGCTTCAAGAGATCACCCCTCAGTCCATGTGGAAGATCTTCGAGGACACCGGCGACGTCGACTACGGCTTCGAGCTAGAAGGCTTGGCCCGACTCCGCGCCAATCTATTCGTCCAGAAGGAAGGAGTGGGAGCAGTGTTTCGTTTGATCCCTTCGACGATCCTCTCGTGCTCCGACCTTGGATTGCCGGACGAAATCCGGAACCTCGCATACCTAGAGCAGGGCCTGGTATTGGTCACAGGGCCGACCGGTTCCGGTAAGTCGACGACGCTGGCGGCCATCATCGATGAGGTCAACAGGAATCGCTCCGACAACCTCATCACGATCGAGGATCCCATCGAGTTCGTTCACAGAGGCGCCAAGGCGCTGGTAAGTCACAGGGAAGTGGGCAACCACACGGAGAGTTTCGCTGCTGCTCTCCGGGCCGCCCTGAGAGAAGACCCCGACATCATTCTGGTTGGGGAGATGCGCGACCTGGAAACAATCCGACTTGCGCTCGAAGCGGCCGCAACCGGCCATCTCGTCTTCGGAACCTTGCACACACTCAACGCAGCCAAGACGGTCGACCGCATCATCGAAGTCTTCCCCGCTCGCGAGCAGCCGCAAATCCGATCCACTCTGGCGGACAGCCTCAAGGCGGTCATCAGTCAAACCTTGTTCAAGCGGGTCGACCAGTCAGGGCGCGTAGCTGCTCTCGAACTGATGATGTGCAACGCGGCAGTTTCCAACCTCATCCGTGAAGGCAAGACGTTCCAGATCCCATCGGCGCTGCAAACCGGCAGGAAGGACGGAATGATAACAATGGACTCCTCGATCATCGAACTCCTCAAAGCCGGGAAGATCGATCCTGCCGAGGCCTTACAGAAGGTCACCAACGTCCAAGCCCTCGATCCATATCTGTCGCGAACTGGAGTCCTATGAGTGACGGCCTCATCGTCGAGAAGCACTCCAGTCCGGCCAACCTCTTCTTGTCGGATGGGCGGGTCATCGAGGCCCGCTTGTTTCTGGCCGACTTTGCCCAGACCCATGGAGGGCCACAGACCGTCAGAGACCTCATCGAGGAGCCGGGAGATGCACTCCCTGCGGTCGATGCCGACGGCGAGTTCGTACTCATCCTCAAAGATGCGGTGAGCGCAGCCTCCGTTGTCCCGACGGAACTAGATCTCGAGGGTTACTGGCATGAAACCCCGTCGGTGCTGCGGTTGGTAGGCGGCCATCGGATCGACGGTCAGCTACTCGCCGAGGATGGGCCCGGGGAACGCCTCTCCGATGTGGTCAACCACGCCGACCGCTGGCTGCGGTTACGCCGGCCGGACGAACTCATATGGGTGCGGAAATCCTCTCTGGTAACAGCACGCAGCCCGGAAGCCTGACAGGAAAATACCCGGCCCACCGACACCGATCCTCGTAGGGTCAACGGAATGAAGCTTCCCAACATCCCGGGCATCGCCACCCGACCGCTTGATCGACCCGGCGACTATCAAGTCGTCGCCGATCTCGTCGTTGACGAGGCAAAGGCCGACGGCCAAACCGACTCGGTAATGACCGCCGACGAGGTCGAGGTCGCATTTCGCAACATAGAGCACATGAATGTTGCCCGCGACTTCCGTTTCGTCGAGGTCACAGGCGAGGCAATCGCCTACGTCACAACCCGGTGGTGGGACGAGATCGACGGCCCGCGTGTATACCGCCACATGTGCAAGGTGGCGCCTGAATGGCGTAATCAAGGGATCGGTTCGGCGATGCTCGATTGGGCGCAGGGGCACCTGGCCGAGCGGGCGGCGCTACACGACACGGATCGTCTGAAGGTCTATCGCACCGACGTCGATGAAGGCGCTACGGGAAGCGCTGCCCTCCTCGAAGCCAACGGCTACCAGCCGATTCAACACGGAGCCACCCTTGTCCGGCCCAACCTCGACGGAATCCCGGACGCCCCGCTTCCCGACGGCCTCGAGGTACGCCCGGTCCAGGAGGACGAACTCCGGACTATCTGGGAGGCAGACACAGAGGCCTTTCGCGATCACTGGGGGTTCTCCGAACCGACGGAGAAGGACTGGACCGCATTTCTCGAGTTTCCATATCGCGACGAGGCGTTGTGGAAGATTGCGTGGGCAGGCGATCGGGTTGTTGGGCAGGTGCGGACGTTCATCAACGGTCCAGAGAACCAACAGAACAACCGGAAGCGGGGTTGGACCGAGTTCATCTCAACCGCAAGAGAATGGCGTGGCAAAGGTGTCGCCAGTGCGCTCATCTGTGCGAGCCTTCGAGATTTGGCGGCCGCCGGAATGGAGGAGGCGGCACTCGGAGTGCATGTGGAGAACCCGCACGGCGCCTATCGCCTCTATCAGAGCCTCGGCTTCGAAGTCGTCAGCTTCGGGACCCCCTACGAGAAGGCCATGGAGTAGAGAAAGGGCCCCCGCCATGCGAGGGCCCCAACTCGAATTCGCTGACTACACAACCGGAGTCGGTTCGAGTGACGGCTGTGGATTCGTAGGAACGGCCACCTCACGATCGCTCTTGATACCGAAGTACGTCAGAAGGACACCGACGCCGACCCCTACCAGTCCCACCACGATCAGTGCGGCACCGATCGGTCGCAGAAACGGGACCTTGCCTGCCACCGTTACGGCGCTATCGATGCCGGGCGATCCATCCTCGTTCATGAGCACGACGGACCAGTTGCCGCTCTCGAGATTCCAGGTCAAGGTGTCGTCCAGAGTGGAAGTCACCCAGAAATCCTGCTCGCTGGGGCGGTCTGTGGCCAGGGACCCGGCGAACGTGTCGAACTCGACATCATCGTTGAATACCTCAACAACGGAGTACGAGGTTCCGGCCAGATACCGGTTGACGTCGGCTGATGGTCCGATGCCTACAAAGAGGTCCTTGCCGTTCCGACTGTCGACCGCCAGCCGTGCTTTGATGTCGTCGAGACCGAGCACGACCCCTCCGCGCACCGGTTCGTCCAGGAAGACGTCGATATCGTCGCCGAGCAGGGCAGCCGAGTCCGTTTGAACCCGGACCGGCCCCATCGAAATGAACCCGTCGACATCGTCCGTGGCGACCACCATGAAGGTGCCGGCCGCGGCCATGCCGATGCTGCCGATGACCATCGTGACTCCGACCAGGGCTGAGATGAGTTTCGCTATACGCATTTTGTGTTTCTCCTATTGAGTTGGTTGGGTGTTTGAACGTGAACGGGCCAGCAGCAGACCGATAATCAGAAGTGCGACCGCCAGCGCGGTGCCCTCCGGGATCACGGCGGCAATGACTAGAAGCCCAAGGATGCCGACGATGACGGCTCCCATGGTCCGGCCGGGAGTCCTCATGTCGTCGATCCAGTTCTCAGCCACCGAACGGTCGCTGCTCTCTGCGGGGATGAACAGCCACGCTGCCAGATAGGCGAGCAGGCCGAAGCCACCGAAGATGGTGGCCACGATGAATGCCAGCCGAATCAGGCCGGTCGACACCTGTGTGTAGCCGGCGATCCCTGCGCAAACGCCGGCGACGACTCGCCCCGACCGGGGTCGCTGAAGTCTTGGTCGGGTCTGCGACCCGGTGTTTGTGTGTGTTGCATCTGCCATACCCATATCGTGCGGTACGAATGGGTCCGTCGCTATTGGGTGTCACCCTGCAGAAACCCTGAACCGGTTGGGCGCCGTCAGGGGTAACCCTGAGGCGAGGCAGTGGCTCGAGAGCGGTTCCGTCTCAAGTTCCGGCGTTGGCGTCTTCCACCACCGACTCGAGGACCCCCAGCGGGACACTGCCGCCACCCAGCACCAGATCGTGGAAGGAGGCGAGGTCGAGGGCTCCGTTGTCGACTGCCTCGTCCCTGAGGCTCAGGATCGTCTGCATACCGATCATGTAGCCGGTTGCCTGGCCGGGCAGAACCATATAACGCTCCACCTCGTGTGACCATCCACTGATGGTCTGGTCCATATAGTCCTGGGCTTCGGCGCGACTCCATTGAAGTGAATGGATTCCGGTGTCCACCACCAGCCGTACCGCCCGCAGTAACTCCAGTTCGAGCCGGCCGATGTTCCCGTAGGGATCATCGATGTACAGGTCGGCGTCGGCCGCCAGTCGTTCAGCGTAGAGAGCCCATCCTTCCGCGAACCCGTTGTACTGGATGAATCTGCGGAACGTCGGTAGCTCCAGTTCCTGGGCGATCGCGATTTGCGTGTGATGACCGGGAACCGCCTCGTGGAAGGTGATCGTCGGCATTGTGTAGGCAGCGATCTGACCGCCGAC
>CBDTUP010000058.1:0-10206 GCA_965363685.1 uncultured bacterium
CCCCGCCACGGATACCTGGCAGCTGCCAAGGAGATTGTGGTTGATCATTCAGGATCCACCGGCACTCTGGTGCAGGCGGACCGCACTCGTCTTCGGCAGGTCATCGATAATTTGCTGTCCAATGCCGTCAAATACTCGCCGTTCGGGAGCACAGTCTCCGTATCGGTCGGAATCGAGGGTGATCGAGCCAAGGTCACCGTCGATGACGAAGGCCCAGGTGTACCTGAGCAGGATCGTTCGCGTCTATTCGAGTATTTCGAGACAGCGCAAGCGCAGCCGACCGGTGGAGAGTCATCAACCGGGCTTGGACTAGCCATCGCCCGAAGGATCATCGATGCTCATCACGGTTCGATCGGAGTCGGGGACGCCCCGGGCAGTGGGAGTCGTTTCTGGTTTGAACTGCCCCTCGCTTCGAGGATCGGGTAGCAACGACGACGCCGTAGCATGCCTGCTTCGTGAAGATCCTGCTCGTCTCCTCATATGAACTCGGCCATCAGCCCTATCATCTGGCTACGGCCGTGGCGGCACTGCGCGCCGGTGGAAAGGCAGTTCGTGCCATAGATCTGAGCCTCCAGGAGTTGGACGAGTCTTCGATCAAGTGGGCCGACGGCTTCGCCTTTGCCGTCCCGATGCACACCGCAATGCAGACGGCCCTGGCCGCTGAGAAGGAAGTGCGAGCCGTCCGACCGGGCGTACCGACCTGTTTCTTTGGGCTCTATGCGCTGAGTGCTGAGCTACCTCCCGGAGCAACGGGAATCGCCGGGGAGTATGAGGAAGGCTTGGTTGCCTGGGCGGAAGGAACGCTTCACGGCAAGCATTCGGAGACGGGTCGATCGGTGATTCAAACGGCGCCCGATAGATCGGACTTGAGTGGCCTCGAGTCGTACGTCGGTGTCGATGTGGCGGGGGAGAGGCGAGTGGTGGGTTCCACAGCTGCCACCAGGGGTTGCAGGCACCTCTGCCTTCACTGCCCCGTGCCGGTGGTCTATGGAGGCCGCTTTCGCGTTGTTGATAGCGATCACGTGATCGCTGATATCGCTGCCCAGGTTGCCGCTGGTGCCAGGCACATCTCCTTCTCGGACCCTGATTTCCTCAACGGGCCGAAACATGCGGTGCGCATCCTCGAGAGAGCCAGAGAGGTGGATTCGACCCTCACCTTCGATGCAACGATCAAGGTTGAGCATATTCTGAAGTACCGGAATCTCATTCCCCGGCTGGCAGAACTCGGCATGATGTTCGTGGTCTCCGCCTTCGAGACAACCAACGACGCAATTCTCGAGCTTCTCGACAAGGGCCACACCACGGCGGACATGGTCGAGGCCGTGCACGCCCTCCATTCGAACGCTATTGACGTGCGACCGACCTGGTTGCCGTTCACGCCGTGGACGGCGATGAGCGACCTGGTCGACATGCTGCACTTCATGGAGGAGCACGATCTGGATGTGGATCCGATACAGCTGACCATCCGTTTGCTGATTCCGCGCAACTCACTTCTGGTGAACCTATCGCCGGACCGCTTGACACTCGGCGAATACAAAGATGAGGCTCTCAGCTATCGGTGGACTTCTGCCGATCCTGCTCTGGACGATCTCCAAATGCGACTCGCAGAGGAATACCGGCGGGTGGCGGACGGGCCCCGTGGTGAGGCGCTGGCCGCCCTGACCGGTGAGATTCTGCGGACAGCCGGACTCGACGAACAGGCGATTCGCCTGTCGAGCGGTGAAGGGAGGCCGCGGTTGACCGAACCGTGGTTCTGCTGATCGGAACCATCGACCCGCCAGTTGGGCGGGCCACCAACCTGAACTCCCAGACAAGTCTCAGGGGAGGAAGCGCAATACTTCGCGGTCGGAGGTTTGGCGAAAGTCGGCGTACCAGAAGCCGACTGCCTCTAGATCTGCCGGCGTTTCGACCGCGACGACCCGGTCTGCGGCGGTCCCGAGCATGGCGACTGTGTCTGCTGCGCCGACTGGGACTCCGAGTGTGACGGATGACGCATTGCGGGCACGCGCCACCTCCACGGCGGCCAGCGCGGTATACCCTGTGGCGAGCCCATCGTCGACGATGATTGCCGTCTTCCCTTCCAGGCTCACCTCTGGGCGCCCTCGCCGGTATCGAGCCACCCGCCGGTCCAGTTCGGCGAACTCTCGTTGCTCCACTTTGGCAAGAGAGTCATCGGATATCCGCAGGTAGCGAATCAGGTCGTTGTTCAGGGAACGCACGCCGTGTTCGCCTATGGCCCCCACGCCGAGCTCCGGCCGGCCCGGCGCGCCCAGTTTCCTCACGACGATGATGTCCAGCGGGCATGACAAAGCCTGTGCGACTTCTGCCGCCACCACAACGCCGCCCCTCGGCAGGCCGAGGACTACCGGATCGAGCGGGACATCGGCGACGAGCAACGCACCCAGCTTCCGGCCGGCTTCGAGACGATCGCGAAACATCGCGCTGTCAGTATTCACCACGCGTGTAGGACTGGCAACCTCCCTATTGTCGTCGGATTTACCGCCACGCCGGCGATCCTCGGGATAGGCTTGCATCCGTGCGCGGCGGGCAATCCACACCCGGCGACCTGTCCATGTTCACCACACTTGCGTCACCCGGCAGGCGAGGGGAGATAGAAATGACTGAGATGGCCCGCGTCCTCGAATGTCGTGATTTGCACAAGAGCTACGGCGACCGCAAAGCGGTCGACGGGGTCGGGTTCCATATCGACTTGGGCGAGACCTATGGGCTACTCGGTCCCAACGGTGCTGGGAAGACCACGACCATCTCGATGATCTGCGGCCTGCTGAAGAGAGACGCCGGCGAAGTTGCAGTTGTGGGCGAATCGATCGACGTCGGCGAGACGGAAGCCAAGAAGTGGATTGGATACGTCCCCCAGGACCTGGCGATCTATCCAGACTTGAGCGCCGAGGAGAACCTGGCGTTTTTCGCCAAGCTGTACGGGCTATCCGGAACAGATCTGCGAAACCGCATCGACCAAGTACTCGAAGTCACCGGACTGGTCGATCGGCGAGATGACAAGACCGAGGAGTATTCGGGTGGCATGAAGCGGCGCCTGAACATCGGAATCGGACTCTTGCATGAGCCACGACTCCTGATCCTCGACGAACCGACGGTCGGTGTAGACCCGCAGAGCCGCAACGCCATCCTCGACAGCGTAGAGGAGTTGTCCGGGGAGGGAATGGCCGTCCTCTATACGACCCACTACATGGAGGAAGCCCAGCGTCTCTGCGATCGTGTCGGGATCATCGACCAGGGTCAGCTGAAAGCAGAGGGCACACGCCGGGAACTCGTAAATCTGGTTGGTGAGCGGGATCGCGTCAGAGTTGCGGCTGAAGGAGGGCTCCAAGCCGCGACGCTGGCAGTCCAGGCCGTCGATGGCGTGGAGGAGGTGAGTCTGCACGAGGGCGTTATCGACATGCTCACAACGAACGCCGGCGTCATTCTCCCTGCCATCCTCGATGTAATCGTAGGCGCAGGAGCCACCGTCAAAGGTGTGGATGTCGTCGAACCCGATCTGGAGGCCGTCTTCTTGCACCTGACGGGCAAGGCACTGAGGGATTGAAATGCATGCAGCCCTGATTATCGCCGCCAAGGACCTTCGTCAGCGACTGCGAGATCGTTCGGCGATCGTCATGGCAGTTGTGGCGCCTTTCTTGCTGGCGGCGATTTTTGCCATGTTGCTGCCCTCCAATCAGGGATTCCACACTGAGTATGCGGTGGTTGATCTCGACGGCGGCCCGGTTTCCGCGGCGTTTGTCGAAGAGGTGCTCCCCGGTGTCGCGGAAGCCGGCTTCGCCGACCTGCGTCGGATCGACGATCGACCGGAGGCAGCCAGGCTCGTTGAGGATGGCGAGATTGGTGCCGCTTTCGTGATTCCGGAAGGATTCTCGGAGGCCATCGTCAGCGGCTCGGACGCGTCGATTTCTGTCGTCGGCAACGTCGATTCGGCATTGTCAACACAGATAGCAGAAGCCATCGCAACCTCCTATGCGGAAGAAGTCAATGCCGTCTCCCTTTCGGTTGCAGCCGCTCTAGGAGGGTTCACAAATGTGCAACCCGGAACCCTCGCCGACCTGTCCGCCCGGGCAGCCGGGTTCGAGCCATCGATCGCAGTCGAGGAACTCACTGCGGATCTGAAACAGATGTCGTCGAAGACCTTCTATTCGGCATCGATGGCAATCATGTTTCTCTTCTTCACCGCCCAGTTCGGTGTCTTGAGTCTTCTGTCGGAACGACGCCAGGGGACGCTGCCCAGACTGGTCGCGGCTCCAATCGGGCCGTGGTCGATCGTGGTTGGTAAGGCACTAACAGGGTTCGCAATCGGTGTGATCGCAATGGTCGTACTGATCGTGGCGTCCACGCTGCTGCTGGGCGCCGATTGGGGCAATCCAATCGGCGTGGGCTTGCTCGTATTTGGCGGAGTCACCTCCGCGACGGGAGTCTCAGCGATGGCAGCCACGCTGGCCAGGACCGAGGAACAGGCGTCCGGATGGAACGCCATCCTGGCGATGTCGCTGGCCATTCTCGGTGGCACTTTCTTCAGCCTCGCCAGAGCTCCTGAGTTCGTCTCCAATCTGAGTCTCATTACCCCCCATGCCTGGTTCCTCCGAGGATTGGATGAACTGGCGTCCCCCTCGGGCGCGGTCTCTGACGTTCTTCTGGCGGTGGCGGTGATGGTCGGGATCGGTATCGTCACCGGTGGTATAGGCCTGATGCGGGCCAGGAGATTGGTGGTGGGACGATGAAAGTTCTTGCCATTGCTCGCGTAAACCTCGTTCGCATTCTCCGTGACTGGCTCGGGCTGTTCTTCATCGTGTTGCTTCCATTCATCATCATCGTCGTCATGGGGGCCGCCTTCGGAGGATCGTTCAACCCTCAGCTCGGGGTGGTATCGGGGTCCGGTGGAAGTCTTGGGGAGGATCTCCTGGCGACTCTGGAAGCAAGCGATGTGGATCTCATCCAGTTCGATGACGAGGCGGATCTGATCGAGGGAGTGGTTCGCAATCGGGTCGATGCCGGTCTCGTCGTCCCGGCCGGATACACCGACGCAGTCCATGCGGGCGACGATGTCACAGTGCGTTACTTCGCCCCTGCCAACACGTTCGGTGGCACACTCAAGCGGTCTGTCGATGCCGCGCTTGCCGGGCAGAGTTCGTCGGTCCGGGCTGCCCGGTTCGCGGAATCGGAGGGCATGGGCAACCTGGCGGACAACCTGGCGGCTATGCCCGCTCTACGGGACCTGATCCCAGGCGTCCGCGTCGAGGTAGTGACGGCCGGTGAGTCGGTGTTTCCGTCGGGATTCAATCCGGTGGACCACTCGGCCCAAGGAATGCTGGTTCTTTTCATGTTCCTGACCTCCCTGGCCGCGGCAGACAAATTGATCCTGTCTCGAACACTCGGTGTGTCCAAACGAATGCTGTCGACCCCAACCAGTGCAACAACGGTTCTCCTCGGAGAGGCCGTGGGTCGCTTCGCGATCGCCTTTCTGCAGGGTGCGTTGATCTTGTTCGGGACGGCATTGCTGTTCAATATCGAGTGGGGCAACATCCTCCTGTCCGGATTGATCGTCACTCTCTTTGCCCTGGTCGGTACCGGAGTGGCGATGCTGTCGGGATCGATCTTCCGCAACGCAGAGCAGGCCGGATCGTTCGGGGTCATGGCGGGTTTGCTGTTTGCCGCTATCGGCGGAGCGATGGTTCCGTTTGAGATCTTCCCGGAAGGCATGCAGATTGTGTCCCGAGGAACCCCCCACTACTGGGCCCTGCGTGGTTTCAAAGACCTGATCTATCGCGAGGGAGGCCTTGGGTCGATCTCGATGGAGTTGGCCGTTCTGGCCGGCTTCGCGGTTGTTCTGCTGGCCGTCGCCACCTATCGGTTCCGGAGAATCCTGACCGACTGACTACTCCTCAGACCAGCCCCGCCCGGAGTCCGGCCGCCAGGGTGGCGATAACGTCTACCCGTCGTAGAACATCACGGATCTCATCGGCGAACTCCCGCCGCGCATCTTCGATGTCGTCTCGTGGTTCGAGCAGTCGCCGGTTGGCCGCGAGTCCCAGCGCCGACTTGAACAGGACCTGTGAGACGGCTTCCCCTTTCGAGATTCTGCGCTGAAGGCGGTATTGCTCCCCGAGACCCAAACACTCTGACAGGAACTGCTTGGTTTCGACCTCATCACCGGCCGGCTGCATCTCGAGGGCGTCGCCAACCACCAGGTATGCCTCGAGGAATGGTCCCAGGGCCCAATGCGCCCGCAGCGGGCTCAGCCGGTTGAGGAGATCGCGAGCAGCGGTAGGTCCACCTGCCAGCGCGGCCTCCCAACCTTCCCGGAACCGGGCAAGCTCGGTTCGAACCTCATCCATGAAGTCACTCTTGGTGGAGAAGAAGAACTCGAACTTGAGGAGGTCCCGCAATCTCATGACCTCGTCCCAGAACACGTCTGTTACGTCACCTTCGCTCGACTCGGCTGCCCGAAGTAGAGCCAACTCTGCGATGGCCCCGGTAACGAAGTAGTGAACGATCGTGTTCCGGTAGTAAGCCGCGGCCAGGTACTGGGTCTCCTGAATCCGATAAACCGGGATCCGACCCTGGTCAAACCTGGTCACGATGTTGTGTTCGCTGAGCCGGTCGAGGACCTCCTGAACCTGGATCGTGCCCCCGAATCGGACACGCTCGGTTGTGGGAAGGCGCCGTCTGAGTATGTAGCCGACGAGCCCTCGGAGTTCCTCTCGGATCTCCTCGACGGTCATTGCGCGGTCCTCATTGACCAACAAGGCCAGAGTGACGACGGAGGTCGGGGTGATTGGAGTCACCTTGTTGACTCCACGCAGGGCCTTGAAGGCGAGTTTCTGAACGTTGAGAGAACGCTCAGTAGGCGAGGCCTCAAGGACGCACTCGGCGTTCATCGAAATCGGTGCACCGAATCGAACGTGTATGTCGCCGTAGCGGCGCCGAAGCGTCTTGATCGACTCGTACAACCAGCCGACACTTTCGGATTCTTTGGCGGAACCACGCTGCTCGGCGGCGTAGGAGCCGACGTCGAAGATCTGATCGTATGCGATAGACGTGGGGATCAGATACACATCTTCAGATTTGCCCCGGTGATGGGAATCGACCACGTACGAAAGCATGCCGAAGCGTGGAGGGAGCAGTTTGCCCGAACGAGACCGACCTCCTTCGAGGTACCACTCGAGAGGGAACCGTTTCTCGATCAGATAATCGATGTAGCTCCGGAGTACATGTTTGTAGAGCTCGTTGTCGGAGAAGGACCGACGTATGAAGAACACGCCGGTGCGGCGGACGAGCTGACCGACCGGGAAGAAATTGAGGTTGATCCCACCGGCGGTGTGGTTGGGAGGAAGGTCGTTTTCCCAGAGCAGATATTGGAGCACCAGTCGATCTAGTTGCGATTTGTGTGAGGGAAGGAACACGAGGGGGTGATCCTGACCCAACTCGTACAGATCCCGTATCTCGTGTTCGTCGTAGTGGATGGTCCCGTACCCCTGCCGGTACAACCAATGAATGGCATTGGCGATGAGGTCGATCACCAGAGGTGAATGCGACGCCGCGATCTCCCGCAAGTAGCGCTGAGAGCGCCGCCGGGCTGCTTCGATCGTTCTACCCTCGTTTTCGGCGACCTTCGCCATCGTGTCGAGGAACTCCTGTGAGCCGGTCAGATCCTCGGCCACGAAGCGGGGGACTTTGTAGCGATTACCGCGCTGGCGACGCTCGGCCCGCTCCAGGGCCAGCCAGGCCCTGTGAGAGACGAACTCGCCGGGAGTGCGGGTCTCCACCGATGCCAGGTGGATCTCCAGGAGTTCATTGATCGATGCCGGTTGTCCCATGATCAGCCGGCATCGATCCGGACTCCCGGACAGGGTCAGATACTGGCGGAGAGCATCCGGGTCCCGAGGATCGCCGAATTTGAGCAGGTCCATCAAAGTTACCGACCGCTTGCCCATGCGTTCGGGAGGAAACCAGGCGACCCGGATTGGCACCAGGAGAGCGTCGTCGTCCTCCCTGAGACGATGCTCCAGGCGCGGGTCGAGGCGTCTGGGGCCACGCGGCCGTCGGGACGGTGGTAGCCAGAGAAGGTCGCAGGGGCGGCCGTTGGAGTGGCGAGCTATCCACGACTCAAGGAAACGTCGTTCCAGTCGCGATGACGCATCACCGAGAAAGACGATCGGTCGCCCGCCATCAGGCCACGCCGGTTCGGTGTGGAGTTTGGTGTCCAGGCGATCCATAACCCCGATTGTATGCCGGGAGAGAGGGCCACTGCATTGTTGGGCCAAGTGGATACATGGAAACGGCTGCATTCCTCTACAAGCCGGAGGTCAACATCCGTACGTTGGTTCTATGCCACCCGCGGCTCATCCTGGGGGGACCGGTTGGAGTGGGAGGTGATAGCCCTGCGAAAGGGAGTTGATCAGTGATTGATCTGGCGGCCGAACTTCAGAGGCAGCCGTTTCTGGAAGGTCTGAGCGAGCAACATCTTCGTTTCCTCTCAAACTTCGTTGATGAGACCCACTACGAGGAAGGTGAAATCCTGTTCCGGCAGGATGATCCGGCGATCGACTTCTTCCTGATCTCCTCCGGGAGGGTGGCGTTGGAGATTGCCGGCCGGGGCACCGAACCGATAGGCATCCAGATTCTGAGGCCCGGCAATCTACTTGGTATCTCATGGCTATACCCGCCTCACCGGTGGCAATTCACATCGAGAGCGGTGGCACCGACGACCGCGTTACGTTTCGCCGGAGACGCAGTGCGGGCCGCTTGCGATGAGGATCACACCCTTGGTTACGAGTTGCTGGGCCTCTTCGTTGTTGCGCTCGGATCCCGGCTTCAGGCCACGCGTTACCAACTCGTTGAACTCTCCGAACGAGCCAGGTCGGCCCAGATCCGCTAGTGCCTACTGCCGGGTGGGGTAGATTCTGAACATGCGGGCGGTCGTTCAAAGAGTGGTGCGAGCAGAAGTCCGAATCGCTGGTGAGGTGGTGGGATCAATCGGACGAGGACTGCTGGTGCTTGTCGGTGTCACCAATGGAGACACTACCGAGGATTCGAACGCGCTCGCCGACAAACTCGTCGGGTTGCGGATCTTCCCAGACGAAGCCGGGAAGATGAATCGGTCCGTTGTCGACATCGAAGGTGCAGTTCTCGTTGTCAGTCAGTTCACACTGCATGCAGACCTCAGAAAGGGCCGCCGCCCGTCGTTTGTTGAGGCGGCGCACCCTGAGAAAGCCGAACCGCTCATAGAAGCCGTCGTCGAACGAATGCAACGAGCTGTGCCGACGGCGACGGGTCGATTCGGAGCAGCGATGGAAATCGATCTGGTCAACGATGGTCCCGTGACCATCATCATCGACGTCAACGACGGTCGGGTGCTCTAGTTGGTCACCACTCGACGGCGCTGACCTGGATCAGCTCTTCGTAGACAGAGGGGTGATCTGCCTCTATCAGAGGTATCCCTCGTTCCCACCTGATTGTGACGCCGGGGTTGAAGTGGATGGCACCGTCCGGAATCTGAACCTGGGGTGAACCTTCGATCCCAAGATCCAGGGCTTCCCTGAAATCGTCCATCACCGAGCTTCTGAAACGACCGTCGTCGAGGGCTGCAGCAAGCTGATCCGAGGAGAGTTGCTCCGTTTCGGCAACTCTCAACAACTCGTCGCGCATGCTGAGGTTGTGACTGTGCAGGAAGAAGGCCTTCCGTAGGGCTAGATCAAACCGTTCCCCGATGTCCTGACCCATCGCGTAGCCCCACTTCTGAGCCTCGAAAGCCGGGAGGAAAGTGGTCGGCCATGCGGGATTGTCGTAGGCGGAGAATGCGCTTGTTTCGAGTTGAGCGGCCGCCACCATCTCAGCCTTCGCCCGTTGCTCCGGTAGCGCACCCTCTTCGGTGAATTCCAGCGGATAGGCGCGGTGGTCGAACGTGACCTCGTCGGCCGACAGATGGTCCCGCATCCGGTGCAGACGTATCGTCGCAATGTACGCCCACGGACAACGCAGGTCGCTCCAGATTCTCAAGACGGCCATGTCCTACCTCCTTCGTTCTGAACCTAGTCCTCGGCGGTGCCCAATTCGATTGCTCAGTCGACTTCGCCGGTCAGTCGTTGGTCTCGAGCCACCGGCCCCCGGCGTCACAGAAGCGGGTGAAGTCGCAGAACCGGCAAGCGCCCGAGGGGGAGGGTTGCCAGTTTGCTTCTT
>CBDTUP010000059.1:0-10134 GCA_965363685.1 uncultured bacterium
TACAGGACCTCAGAGCTCTGCGGACCGCCGTAGCCTTGTTCGATGTTGGTCAGGTCGTGGCCGACGATCACGATGACCCCGCCCGGAGCAAGCGCGCTCGTTGCCCGCTCCAGAACCGTCCCGAAGAGATCCGGAGGAAGGTGCAGGTAGGCCAGAACGACCAGATCGAAGCCTCCCATCTCCGGAACGTACTCCCGCAGGTCGGCCGCCACCGTCGTGATGGACACTCCCTCGTGGGTAGCGAAGCTCTCCGCCCTCTCGAGCGCAACCGCGGAGAAGTCAACCGCAGTGACGTCCCAGCCTTGCCTGGCCAGCCAAATGGCGTTGCGACCTTCACCGGCCGCCAGGTCGAGTGCCCGACCGGGCGAAAGGCCCGTAGTTTCTTGCACAACAAAGCGGTTGGCATCGACCGTCCACAACCACTCTCGGTCCCGGTACCGGTCGTCCCAGGCATCTCTGTCCACTCTCAACCTCCCTATTCACCGTTCTGGCGTTAGAAACCCGCCAGAATTGCGCGCTTCCTGACGCCAGAACGGACGATGTTGGATCAGACGAACTCGACGCCTTGGGCCAGAGGCAGGTCGTCGCCCCAGTTGATGGTCGTCGTTTGGCGCCGCATGTACGCCTTCCACGAGTCCGAGCCGGCTTCGCGTCCGCCGCCGGTCTCCTTCTCGCCACCGAATGCACCGCCGATCTCCGCCCCGGAGGTTCCGATGTTGACGTTGGCAATGCCGCAGTCGGAGCCCCGATGGGAAAGGAACTTCTCGGCGTTCTTGAGCGAGTCGGTGAAGATCGCCGACGAGAGGCCCTGCCGGACTCCGTTCTGTACCGTGATTCCCTCCTCGAGCGAGTCAACCTCGATCAGATACAGGAGGGGTGCAAACGTCTCCTCCTGAAGGATTGGCGCCTCCTTCGAGATCTTCACGATTGTGGGTTCGATGTAGTTGACGCCGAGGTCCTCGCGACGGTTGCCACCGGTAAGAATCTCACCGCCCTGCTGGATGGCGAGATCAAGCGCCGTCAGCATGTTGTACACAGCGGCCTCGTTGACCAGAGGTCCCATCAGGATGCCGGGCTCCAGCGGGTCACCAATCGTGACCTGGCCGTAGACATCAACCATCCGCTTGGCGACCACGTCGGCGACATCCTTGTGCACGATCATCCGTCGCAAGGAGGTGCAGCGCTGCCCGGCGGTACCCACCGCCGCGAACACCGCCGCACGTACTGCCAGTTCGATGTCCGCATCATCCATCACGATGATGGCGTTGTTGCCGCCGAGTTCCAGGATCGAACGACCCATCCGCTTGGCGACCTCCGTTCCGACCTTGTATCCCATGTCGCACGATCCGGTAGCCGAGATCAGCGGCACTCGATGATCCTTCACCATCAGATCGCCGACGTCTGAACCCGAACCAATAGCCAGGTTGAAGACACCCTCGAAGCCGGTACCGGCCATGACCTCGTCGCAGATCTTCGTCACCGCAACGGCGGTCAGTGGTGTCTCACTCGACGGCTTCCAGATGTTCGTGTCGCCGCACACCGCTGCGATCAGCGAGTTCCACGACCAGACTGCCGTGGGGAAGTTGAAAGAAGTGATGCTCCCGACCGGACCGAGCGGATGCCACTGCTCGTACATGCGGTGGAGCGGCCGCTCCGAAGCCATCGTCAACCCGTAGAGCTGACGGGAGAGGCCCACCGCGAAGTCGGCGATGTCGATCATCTCCTGGACTTCGCCCCCGCCTTCCGGAAGGATCTTGCCCATCTCGATCGTGACTAGGGCGCCGAGCGCGTCCTTCTTCTCTCGAAGGGCGTTGCCAATCTGGCGAACGTATTCACCGCGCTGAGGAGCCGGCAGCATTCGCCACAGTTCGAAAGTCTCGACCGAACTGGCGGCGACCTTCTCATAGTCATCGCCGTTCGCCCGCACGATCGTGGCGATGGTCTCGCCCGTCGCCGGATTGATGCTCTTCAGCTCCGAACCATGGGTCTCGATCCACCCGCCCGCATAGGCGCCACTGTTGACCTCTTCGATGCCGAGTTCGGCGAGTACCTGCTGTACGTCCATCTTGGTTTCCTCTCTCACCGCGCGGCGATGGTTTCAATCTCGACTAGAAAGCCACCGGGCAATGCGCTCACCTCGACGGTGGAACGGGCCGGCGGCTGATCCGTGAAGGCTGCCCCGTATACCTCATTGACCTTCGGGAAGTCGGCCATGTCTGCCAGAAAGATCGTCGTCTTGACGATGTCATCGAATCCGAGGCCCACATCTTCAAGAATGGCTTCGATGTTGGTCATGATCTGTTTCGCCTGGGCAACGACATCGTCTTCGACTCGTTCTCCGGTCGCAGGCATGATCGCCACCTGGCCGGAGATGAAGACGAGGCCGGCGGCCTCGACTGCAACCGAATAGGGACCGAGGGCCGCTGGGGCACTGGGGGTACTGAGTACTTGTTTGGACATGAGGAAAGGGTAACTGGTCGTACAGGGTGTCATGACGGGGAGAGCAGGTAGTAGGTAGTAGGCAATGGGCAATGAAGATGCCTTGCGCTCAACTCATAGCTCAAAGCTCACAAACTAGTCCTGACCTGGAGAGATTCCGGCGCTGGGTAATCACGCCGCTGACCATCATCTTTGGCTCGGTAGCGCTGATCGCAGGAGTGCTGTTCGTGATCCTGGCGGTGAAGCTCGGCTGATCCTCTTTCACATTCTGGCGTTAGAAACCCGACAGAATTGCGCGTTTCCTGACGCCAGAAGTGGTGGAGAGACGCGTGATTAGGAGAAGCTGTTGCCGCAGCCGCAGGAGCGCTGGACGTTGGGGTTGTTGATGGCGAACCCGGCGCCGGTGAGGGCATCCTTGTAGTCGAGGGTTGAACCCTTGACCATCTCGAGGCTTTGGGGGTCGACCACGACCTTCACACCGTCGAACTCCTCGACCAGATCGACCTCGTCGAACTCATTGTCGAAGTACATCTCATACGAGAACCCGGAGCAACCACCGGGCCGCACGGCAAGGCGCAATGCCATCGATTCGTCACCCTCGGCATCGATTAGTTGGCGCAACTTGTTGATTGCCCCCTCGGTGAGGTCTACGGGCTTCTGCGGCACGCTTGTCTTGAAAGTCAACGGCTGACTCATGTGTCCAGACTCCTCAGCTCGTTCTGGGAAACGTCACTATACCCGCGATCGGTGGGTAATTTGCAAGGTCGTCATAGTGGAAATACCCGGTACTATGACCTCCGTGATCAAAACCGACGACATCCTTGCAGCCCTGCGCGGTGTATTAGACCCCGAACTGGGGGCCGACATAGTTGAGTTGGGCATGGTTCAGGACGTCGACGTCACCCCTGCCGGCGAAGTGAGATTGGGAATCGCCCTTACGATCGCCGAATGCCCGATGCGGTCGCAGATCGAGGACGACACAGTCCGCAAGGTCTCGGCCCTGGACGGGGTCACCGACGTTCAGATCGACATCCGGGCGATGACTCAGCGTCAACGCTCCGGAGTCATGGAACGGGCGAGGAAAACCGCCAGAGACCAAGCCGAACCGACCAGGGTCGACCCGAAGACCCGGGTCATCGCCGTCGGTTCGGGGAAAGGCGGTGTCGGCAAATCATCTGTCAGCGTCAACTTGGCGGTCGGCATGGCAGAGTCCGGTTACCGCGTCGGGTTGCTCGACGCCGACATCTGGGGATTCTCAGTGCCCAGGATGCTCGGCACCACAGAGCGCCTGGAGGCGAACGACGACAAGATCATCATTCCCGTAGAGGCCCACGGCATCAAGGTCGTATCAACAGGACTCATCGTCGAGACCGAGGAAACTGCCCTGATGTGGCGGGGTCTGATGCTGTCCAAAGCGCTCGAGCAGTTCCTACATCAGGTGGACTGGGGCGAGTTGGACTATCTGGTGATCGATATGCCACCCGGTACCGGCGACATACAGATGGCACTGTCCCGATTACTTCCCCAGGCGGAGATGGTGGTAGTGACCACTCCTCAGAAGGCCGCTCAGAAGGTGGCGATCCGGGTTGCCGACATGGCACGGCGTTCGTTCATGCCCGTGGTCGGTGTCGTCGAGAACATGGCAGGTTTCACCTGCGATCACGGTCAGCTCTACGAATTGTTCGGGTCGGGGGGTGGTCGTGAGCTGGCCGAGGCTCTCGGGGTTCCCGTCATCGGCCGGATCCCGCTCGACAACGACGTCGTGGCGGGAGGCGACAGCGGTGAACCTGTAGCCGGATCTGCTCCCGAGAGTGCCTCCGGAGCCGCTTTTCGCTCAACCGCGGAGCGTGTTATCGAGTTGGTTCCCCCGGTTGAGGATGAGACTTGCACTGCACGCATCTCTCGGTTGATGGATGCACTGGAATCTCAATCAGCATAGGACTATCCCCTCTATTCTCGAACAAAAGGGACTAGTCATCTGGTGCTATCTTTTAATGCTACGCAAGCGACCACCCTCTGTGGTCGATACTCTTCGTGAACGTGCCTAGGGTTGACAAACCGGCTGGGAAGGCTTTTCCACCACCAGCGCATCACACCAAAGCGAGGGCCACCGGGAGGCGGCCCTCGCTCTAGTTTGAGCACTCAGCCATCAGCTATCAGCCGCCCCTACCCGCAGAGGCCCTTCACCAACGGATACGGGTTTACTGCCGAACCGCCGCCGGGGTGGAACTCAAAGTGCAGGTGTGGCACGGCGTAGGACGCATTGCCGGTCGAGCCGACCGAGCCCACCAATTCGCCCGCTCCGACCGACTGGCCGACGGATAGGCCCGGCGCCCAAGCGTCCATGTGGGCGTAGTAATACTCATCGCCGGATTGACCGGTGAGCCAGATTGTGATCCCGCCCAGACCGCCATTGCCCATTCGACGAATTGTCCCGGCTTCGATCGCCACCAAGGGCGTACCGCGCGAGGCCAGCATGTCGACGCCCTGGTGAGAGCGCCCTCCACTGCGCGGAGCTCCCCACGTGTCGGTGAAAGCAGAGAAACCGTCGACCGGACACACCATCCCGCCTGCTGGTGCAACAGTCGTGGTCGTCGTGGTGGTCGTCTCACCCTCTACGGTTGTCGTCGTCGATCCGGCCAGGGTGGTCGTTGTTTCGGTCTCGTCGGTTGAGGTGGTGGTCGTAGCCAGTGTCGTTGAAGTGGCGTTGCGAGCGGCCTCCTCGGCCTTGCGCCGCTCTTCCTCGAGACGCCGCGTCTCTGCTTCGATTCGCCTCCGCTCTTCGTCCTCAATGCGCCTCTGCTCGACGAGAGCCTCATACGACGTTTGGGCAGCTTCCAGGCGCTCCACCAATGCGGCGCTCGTGGCGTCGAGCTGAGCGATGACTTGCGCTTGCTCCTCCTCGAGGTCCGCCAGTGCCGCCAGCTGTCGCTGGTATTCAGCTCGTAGTCCTTCCAAGTCTCTAATCAATGCCTCATCTTCGATGGCGAGGCTCTCCAAATAGCTGAGACCCGCACCGAGCTGCTCCGGAGTACCGGAGAAGAACACGAGGGAAACCCGATTCGAAGCTGCCGCCGTGTAGAGCTCAACCGCTCGCTCTTGAAGCCGTTCGAGCGCCTGATCGACCTCGACCTGGGCTTCAAGAATGGAACGGTTGATTCGAGTCAGTTCATCTTCCAGCTCGATCGATCGAACCGTCGCCGCCTCTAACTCGACGGCCAGCGCCTCGAGTTCGACCCGGGTGGCGGACACCTGAGCTTCGGCGTCGGCCAGATCATCGTCCGTCACCTGCGCAACCGCGGGAGCCGCCAGCAACGCCAGCACGACCACTGCACCCAGCAAGCGGAGCCTACGCATGGGTCGCTCCCAGCAGACCGACAAAAGCTCGCCATAGATCGTCTCCATCGTCGAAACGTACCCGACCCTCCGAAACGAGCTTGTTCAAATGCGCCGCAACGGAATGTGCCGCCAGGGGATGAAGCGCCGGATCAACGTCGGCGTATACCTCTTCGACCACCGCACCGACGGTGCCGGCACCGGATTCCAGGGCCCGGACAACCTGTTCCTCGCGTTCCAACCGATGACTGATGTACTCATCGATGACGCCCTGCGGATCGTCCATCATCGACCCGTGGCCGGGGTAGAGGCGCCGCAACGAGATCTCACCGAGACGCCGCAGAGAGGCGAGGTAGGCGACCATGTCCTCAACCACGACCGTCGATCCTTCCATGATGTGATCGCCTGTGAACAGAACGTCGCCGGCCAGAAAACACAAGTGATCGGACGAATGGCCTGGGGTATAGAGGACACGCAGCTCCTTGTCGCCGACGTCAACTGAGTCACCCTCTCCAAGCAGCTGATCGGGGGCGAAGTCGGGTCCGGGCTCATAACCAAAGACCGGCACATCGAGTTCGATCCCCAGAGGATTGGCTAGTGGAGCGTGATCGGGGTGCGAGTGGGTAACCAGAATGCCGGACACGTTGTAGCCCGTCACGACCGCGAGGATCGCCTCCCGATGCTGCTGATCGATGGGTCCGGGATCAATAATCACCGCGTCAGAACTCGACCCCAGCAGATAGGTGTTAGTGCCGGGACCGGTGAATAGACCGGGGTTGGGGGCAAGGATCCGTTGGATCTCCACATTGCCTCTGGTTGACGCTGACCGATACCAGTTTCGCGCGTTCTCGCCCGGACTCAAGTCGAGTCAGAGAATGACGGTCCGTTCTCGGAAGTACTGCGCGAGCCTCAAACGCACGATCTCACGGATGGCCGGCACCAGCAAAGCGAATCCGACCGCGTCGGTGATGAAGCCGGGAGTGAGTAATAGGCCACCGGCGACCAGCAGGATTCCTCCGTGGGCCAGGTCCTTGCCGGGGAACCGACCGACCGAGGTCTGGCGACGGATAGCGGCCATCGTCGCCGTTCCTTGCCTCCTGAGCAGGCTCGCTCCGACAACCGCGGTTAGGAGGATGGCGAGGAGGGTTGTCCCAAGTCCGATCCGATCCTCGACCGCCATCAGCAAAAAGAGCTCGGCGATCGGCACTACGATGAACAGCAGAACCAGCATGTCCACAGAATACGTCGTTGTCTAGGCTATCGGTCATGCTGCGGCACCTCCCCTCCGTCGACGGTCTCATCCGTGAGATCGACTCTCCCCTTCCCGTGACGCTTGTCACCGAAGTTGCCCGCCGCGCCATCGATGAAGCTCGAGAACTCCTCACGGCCGGCGAGTCGGCCGACGCCCGGGCACTGGCAGCCACGAAGCTATCCCGCTTGGAGCTCGCCCGACCACAGTCGGTTATCAACGCGACCGGCGTTCTCCTCCATACCAACCTCGGTCGTGCCCCCCTTGCACCCGCGGCAGCATTGGCCGCTCAGCGGGCGGCTACCGGATACGGGAACCTCGAGTTCGATCTCGCAACAGGGAGGCGAGGAAGTCGTGGTGCCTACGTGCAGGACCTCTTGTGCTCTTTGACCGGCGCTGAAGCAGCCGCGGTCGTCGGGAACAACGCTGGGGCACTACTGCTGACCCTGGCCGCTATCGGCGGCACCGGAGAGGTACCTGTTTCCCGGGGCGAACTCATCGAGATTGGCGGCTCGTACCGGCTGCCCGAGCTGATGGGAGCGGGCCACGCACGCATGGTCGAGGTAGGTACGACCAACAGAACCCGCAAGTCCGACTACCAACACGCAGTGACCGCTGAGACGAGTCTTCTTCTCAAGGTGCACCCATCGAACTACCGGGTGATGGGATTCGCCGAAGACACCCCGCTGGCTGATCTGGTGGACGTTGGACGTACGCACGGTGTGCCGGTGGCCTTCGACATCGGGTCCGGTCTACTCGACGCAAGCGTGCCGTGGCTGGAGGGCCCGCCACCCGCTTGGCTCAGAGACGAACCGGGCGTCAGGCAAGCGCTGGCCACCGGCGTCGATATCGTTACGTTCTCGGGCGACAAGCTCGTGGGAGGACCACAGGCGGGAATCATCGTTGGCTCCCGGGAAGCAGTCACCTCCATGACCACCCATCCGATCGCGCGGGCCTTGCGAATCGATGGACCCAACCTGGCGGCATTGGCAGTGACGCTCGAGTTGTACGCGGACGGCCGAGGAAGAGAGATCCCCTTCTGGGAGATGGCAACCCGATCCGATGAGGAACTCAGGACCAGGCTCGAGATGCTGCAGGCTGCAGTCGGCGGTGAGATCCGCCAGGCAAGCTCAGTACCGGGAGCAGGCTCGGTGCCCGGAGCAGAGCTACCGACTCCGGTGCTGGCAGTTGACGATGTCAACGTCGATGCGGCTTGGGACCGCCTATTGACCGCCAACCCCCCGCTTGTGGCGCGGCGAGACGCAGGCGTGCTGATCATCGATCTGCGGGCCGTCCCCATCGAGGCCGATGCCGCCGTCCAGGTCGCGCTGGAAGCTGCATGCCGGTAATCGGTACCGCCGGACACGTTGATCACGGAAAGTCCACGCTTGTTGAGGGTCTGACCGGCCGCGACCCGGACCGATGGGACGAGGAAAAGCGACGCGGCCTCACCATCGATCTCGGCTTCGCCTGGACGACGCTCCCCGACGGAACCGAAGTCTCGTTCGTGGATGTGCCGGGTCATGAACGGTTCATCAAGAACATGCTGGCCGGTACCGAGGCAATCGACGTCGCCCTACTGGTCGTCGCCGCCGACGAGGGCTGGATGCCGCAATCCGAAGAGCACCTGGCTGTTCTCGACCTGCTTGGAGTGGAACACGGCGTCGTGGCAGTGACGAAGATTGACCGGGTAGACGACGACCTGCTGGAACTCGCCATGCTCGAGGTGCAGGAGCATTTGGAAGGAACCGTGTTCGAGCGCGCTCCGTTGATCGGCGTGGCCGCGCCGACCAAGGAGGGCTATCCGGAGCTACTCGGTCACCTGGTTGCGGCAGTCGAGGCAGCCACGCGGGGTCCAACAACGAGCGGCAGGTCCCGGATGTGGATCGACAGGGCATTCACGATCTCCGGAGCCGGAACAGTCGTCACCGGCACACTCACGGACGGTTCGGTTGAGGTGGGCAATCGACTCGTCCTGTGGCCGGGTGGGCACGAGGTACGTGTGCGCGGGCTGCAATCCCACGAGAAGGAACTCGATTCGGTGAGCAGTACTAGTCGCTGTGCCCTGAACCTCGCCGGCTTGGAGCGCCAGGAGGTACAACGAGGCTGCATGCTCGGACTTCCCGGTCAATGGGCGCCGTCGGACTTGCTGCTCGTCGACATATCGACCGCCCGCTACCTCGAGGAGCCCCTCACGAACCGCGGGGCGTACCATCTCCACCTCGGATCGGGATCGTGGCCGGTAGGACTCCGACTCGCTGATGAGGACGAATCCTCACCGACAAGAGCAGCTCTCCTACGACTCCCCGAGAGAATCCCGGTCGTGAGCGGAGATCGCTTCATCCTCCGTGAGACGGGCCGCCGCGCCGTCGTTGCGGGCGGACGAGTACTTGACCCGGCGCCTAGTCCGAAGCGAGCCGACGTCCTCGATTCTCTGGACCTACTTCGCCCGGCAGTCATCGCCGGTCCAGACGCTGTCGCAGGAGCTCTCTTACATGCCCGGCGTACGGATTCCCTCGACCGCCTGTCCGCACACTCGGGAGGGGGGAGTCCGCAGGATGCTGTTGTGGTCAGGGGGCATGCGCTGGCGAGAACGAGGGCCGATGAAATCACTGCGCGGGCCATAACCCTCGCACGAGAATTCCAAGAAGAGAATCCGCTCCGGCCCGGCATCCAGAAGGCGAGCCTCGCCAGCAGGCTGAGCCTGAGTCTCGCTCTTCTGGAAGCGTTGATCGACGCGAGCACCGACCTGCGCGACGAAGGGGCCACAGTTGCCACCTCCGATTTTGAAGGAGGAATCGACTCCGCACGAGAGGAGGAGTGGGAGGCTCTGCGCGACCGCCTTGTCGCGGCCGGACACACCGTTCCAAGAATCAAGGAGTTGGGAATCGATCCCGATCTACTTCACGCCTTGTTGCGGGACGGTAGGGCAGTCCGGGTCGGCCCCGAACTCATCTACCTGCCGGAGCAACTCGCCGATCTATCCGCCGCATTACGGGAGATGCCCTCTCCATTCACCGTCGCGGAGTTCCGAGATCACTTCGAGCTATCCAGAAAATACGCCGTCCCGCTCCTCGAATGGATGGACGCCAACGGCGTCACGGAGCGGG
>CBDTUP010000060.1:0-10115 GCA_965363685.1 uncultured bacterium
CGGATAACCGTCGGATTGGCGTCGCGCAGAGGAATCATGATCTAGAAAGGCGCTCGATTTGGACAGTGTCGGGTGATAATGACCGCATGGATCATACGTCGATAACCCGCCGCATCGAGGACCTCGAGAATTCTGACCCGGCCGAGGCTGCCGAAATTGCAGACGAGTTGGCTGTTGCGCTCGCGCGGCTGCTCGAGAACAAAGAGGAGGCAACGGTCTGACCCGGCGTCGACTCGATAAGGAGCTGCAGCGCAGGGGCCTCGCGACCAGCCGCACCGAAGCCCAAAGCGCCATCGAAGAGGGGCGGGTCAGAGTTGGTGGGATCTCCACGCCCAAAGCTGCCTCCATGGTCGGTCCAGACGTTCCGATCAGTATCGATGAGGGTGGCTCGAGCCGCTACGTATCCAGAGGCGGACTGAAACTCGAGAGCGCACTCGACGCGTTTGGAATAGATCCCCAGGCCTGTCGGTGTCTCGACGCCGGCGCATCTACCGGCGGGTTCAGCGATTGTCTACTTCAACGAGGTGCCGCCTCCGTCGCTGCCGTCGATGTCGGCTACGGGCAGCTTGCCTGGTCGCTGCAACAGGACGACCGCGTCGACATCCACGACCGCACGAATCTCCGTTACGCCGATCCGGATTTGCTCGGGGCGCCTTTCGATTTGATAGTCGCCGACCTGTCGTTCATTTCGTTGTGCACCGTTGCGGATGTTCTCGTTCGGTTCGCACATTCGAAGACCGACCTGGTGCTGCTCGTCAAGCCTCAGTTTGAATTGGGCAAGGGAGAGGTTGGCAAGGGAGGAATAGTGCGCGAGGCTGATGACCACGCCCGGGCTATACGGCGAGTGATTGAGTGCCTCAACGAGAAGGGTCTCGGAACTCGGGATCTGATTGCCTCACCGGTGCGAGGCGCAAAAGGAAATCGAGAGTTCCTGATCCACGTTCGATTCGGGAGCGTCGATGTCGACGAACAGCAAATCGAGGAATGGACTCAGCAGTGAAGATCGCCATCGTGCTGCATCAGGGACTCAATCGAGCACAGGAAGTTGCCGCGGCACTGGTTGAACGGGCGCGCTCGGCAGGCTTCGAAGTAGTGGCAGACGAGCGTGCTGCGCCGGGACTCGGCGTAACCGCGGTGGATATCGACGACTCGGATGCCGATATCGTCGCCGCGGTCGGCGGCGACGGAACGGTGCTGAGAGCCGTCCAGCATGCGCTGGCACTCGATGTCCCGCTCTTCGGCGTGAATCTGGGTCGCATCGGGTTTCTGGCCGATGTAGAGCCCGATGAGATAGATTCGATCGTCGGTCAACTCGAAGATGGCACATGGGCTGAAGCCGACCGCCTAGCGATCGAAGCTTCAATCGCAGGTGTCGGGTCGCTTGTTGGTGTGAACGATGTGGTCGTCGAGAAGATGATGAGTCAGCGGCTCGTCTCAATCGAAGTAGCCGTCGACGGTGACCCGTTTCTCACCTATCACGCCGACGGACTTGTGTTCTCCACGCCGACCGGCTCAACCGCCTACAACCTCTCGGCAGGCGGCCCCCTCGTGCATCCCAATGTCGAGTCGATCATCCTCACGCCCGTCGCGCACCACTCACTGTTCTCCAGCGCCATCGTGTTGCCGCCCGATTCCGAGTTGCGTTGCACCGTGGTCCGGGAGTGCCCTGTGGGCGTCAATGTCGACGGTCAGGAACTCGGATCGGCCTCGCAAGGCGAAGAGATCGTCATTCGCAGGGCACCGCACAACGTTCGTTTCATCGACCATTCGCGTCGGTCATATCCACGGTTGGTCACAGAGAAACTGAAACTGGAATGAGAGGCCGACTCGACGAACTTGCTCTCACCAATCTGGGAGTTATCGATTCGGCTCGTATCGAACCGACACCCGGACTCGTGGTTGTCACCGGCGAAACCGGAGCTGGAAAGACGCTGCTGCTCGGTGCAATTGAGCTTCTACTCGGCTTGCCTGCAAGAAGTGGCCTGATCACCGCCGGCAGCGACGATGCAACGGTAGAAGGGAGATTCCTGGTCGACGGTGAGGAGATAACCGTTACCCGGCGTCTCGCCAGGGAAGGTCGCAGCCGAGCATATCTAGACGGTTCCATGGTGCCTCTGAAGGTGGTCGCAGAACGAATCGCAGACCTGGTCGAGATCGTCGCGCAGGGAGACCAGTTTGCGCTACGGTCATCGGCAGCGCTGAGGGATCTCGTGGATGGTGCGCTCGACGAGCATGGCCAGAGTGCGATGGTCCGATATCGCAGTGCGTGGGATCTAGTCGCCGACTTGCGCAGAGATCAGACGCGGATTGGCGGAGACGTACGCGCGTTGGAGCGCGAGCGGTCGCTGGTGGCTTTTCAGGTCGATGAGATCTCAGGCGCCGGATTCGCCTCCGGAGACGATGATCGGCTGGCTGCACAAGCACGTCGCATGAGGCACGCCAGCACCCTTCTCGACCTGCTCCATCAGGCACATGGATCTATCGAGCAGGCCACCGACGCAACCGGTTCTGCTACGGCGGACATCCTCCGGGCGGCCGATTTGGACCCTGACCTTGCCGCCCTCGTTGAGTCGAGCCGCGGCGTAGTCGCCGGGTTGAGCGAACTCACCACCGAGTTGCGCATCTCAATCGAGGGCGTATCGCTCGACCCGAGTTCGCTCGAAGAGACAGAGGAACGACTGGCGATCCTCTCAGACCTGAGGCGCAAATACGGGGAGGACCTTCAAGCCATTCTCGACTTCGGGACAGAAGCCGCATCGCGGCTCGAACAACTGACGGACCTGATCGAACGCAGTCGGGTCCTGGATGTCGAACTCGCTACAGCCGAGTCGAGCCTCGATGACGCTGGCAAGTCTCTGCGTAGGGCCAGAGAGACGGCTGCGAGTGTGGTCGAGAATGCTGCCGAGGAACATCTACGAGATCTCGGGTTCACGTCGCCATCGATTCGGTTCACCATTGGTGAGGTAGCACCCGGACCAACTGGCGCCGATCGAATTGACCTGCTCTTTTCGTCAGACGCGCGGATCGAGCCGGGTCCGGTTGCCCGCGTTGCTTCGGGCGGTGAGTTGAGCAGGCTCGTGCTCGCGCTGCGCCTGGCAGGCTCCGCGGGCGAGGCCCCCATCGTTGTCTTCGACGAGGTCGACGCCGGCCTGGGCGGCCGAACTGCCCTGGCGATGGGACGCAAACTCGCCGACCTGGCGCAGAAACGTCAGGTCCTGTGTGTGACGCACCTTCCCCAGGTGGCCGCTCATGCTGATACGCACTTCGTGGTCGATAGAGACGGAGCGACGGCCTCGGTACGGCGGGTGACAGATGACGATCAGATTGAGGAATTGTCGAGAATGCTGGCGGGTTTGTCGGAGTCCGAACGAGGACGCGAGCATGCCGAGGAACTCCGCCGAATAGCCCAGCGCGCGGACAAATGACGACGAACCCGGACATTAACTTGGGGTTGCCCGAACCGGTGCTACGCTACGCGCCCGTGACCAAGTATGTATTCGTCACCGGGGGCGTGGTTTCCAGTCTCGGTAAAGGAATCACCGGAGCGTCCCTCGGGAGACTTCTCAAAGCACGGGGCCTCAAGGTCGTCATGCAGAAGCTCGATCCCTACATCAATGTGGATCCGGGCACGATGAATCCCTTCCAACACGGGGAAGTGTTCGTCACCGACGATGGGGGAGAGACCGACCTCGATCTGGGGCATTACGAACGATTCACGGGTGAACATCTTCGACGCGACTCGAATGTGACCACTGGTTCCATCTACCAGACCGTGATTCAGAAGGAGCGCAGAGGCGACTACTTGGGCGACACCGTTCAGGTGATCCCGCACATCACCAATGAAATCAAGTCACGGGTTCGCCGACTCGGAGAACGCGACGATGTAGATGTGGTGATTGCGGAGATCGGCGGGACGGTAGGCGACATCGAAGGCCTTCCCTATCTCGAGGCCATCCGACAGCTCCGCAAGGACGTAGGCCGGGAGAACACGCTCTACCTGCACGTGACTCTCGTACCCTTCATTGCCTCGAGCGACGAGCTCAAGTCAAAACCCACTCAGCACTCTGTTGCTGAGTTGCGATCAAGAGGCATTCAGCCAGATGTGATCGTGGTTCGGTCCGACCGGCCCATCGATGAGCAAGTCAGACGCAAGATCAGCCTCTTCTGTGACGTCGACGCCGAGGCGGTGATCAACGCTCCGGACGCCAGCGACATCTATGAAGTTCCGCTGACACTACGTGCGGCCGGACTCGACGATGTCGTCGTAAAACAACTCCGTCTCGAAGCCGGAGAACCTGATCTCAGTTCCTGGGAGGACCTTGTAGCCAGAGCCGCTTCGGTCAAGGGTGAGGTCACGATCGGTGTCGTCGGCAAATACGTCGACCTCCCCGACGCATATCTGTCCGTCGTGGAGTCGTTGCGACACGCATCTCTTGCCCACGGGGTCGCTCTCGACCTCAGGTGGGTGCCGAGCGATGACCTACCGGGTCTGCTCGGCTCGGCCTATCTCGAAGATCTCGACGGCATTCTTGTGCCGGGTGGTTTCGGCGGTCGCGGGATCGAAGGGAAGGTATTCGCGGTTCGGCATGCGCGCGAACAGCGGGTTCCATTCCTCGGCCTTTGTCTTGGACTTCAATGCGCCGTGATTGAGTATGCGCGGAATGTCCTCGGTCTGCCGGAGGCGCATTCCGGCGAATTCGATCCCACCAGCCCGCACCGGGTCATCGACCTGATGGAGAGTCAGCAGGACGTGGATGACATGGGCGGGACCATGCGCCTGGGTCTGTACCCAGCCAAGCTGGCCAAGGGTTCGCTGGTTAGAGACCTGTACGGAGAGGAGCTGATCTACGAACGGCACCGTCACCGGTATGAGGTGAATAACCGGTATCGCAAGGATCTCGAGGCTTCCGGCATGGTGCTGTCGGGGGTCTCTCCCGACGAGCGACTGGTTGAAGTAATTGAATTGCCGGATCATCCGTACTTCATCGCATCGCAGTTCCATCCAGAGTTCAAGTCCAGGCCCGATAACCCGCATCCGATGTTCCTCGGGTTCATCGGGGCAGCCCTGGCACACCGCCGTGACGCCACCTCAGTTCAGACTCCTGCAGCGGAGCCGACGGCAGTCGAGCATCCCTGACGTGTCGGGCTCTCCGATGAGTCGGATCGGCAGCAGGGTGGCCGCCGAGGTGGCGTTTCTCTCGGTAAACATCGACCGATTCTCCGACGGCGATGGCGGGGAGTTCGAACGGGCCGTTATCCGTCACCCGGGAGCAGTGGCCGTCGTCCCTGTGGACGACGGCCGGGTTGTCCTGGTCAGGCAATTCCGCGCTCCCCTCAACGAGGTGATGCTCGAGATCCCGGCCGGCAAACTGGATGTCGAAGGCGAGGATCGCCGGCCGGCGGCTATCCGCGAGTGCGAAGAGGAGACGGGATTCAGGCCGGGATCTCTCGAGCACCTTCGAACCATCCACACGACTCCTGGTTTCACCGATGAACGCATCGATATCTACATGGCCACAGACCTCACTGAAGTGGGGGCCAGTCCGGATGGAATCGAGGAGCATCACGCTGAGATCGTGTGCTTGACCTTCGACGAAGTCATTGAGGCCATGTCCGACGGGTCCATTACGGATGCCAAGACTCTGATTGGCCTGGCGGACGTGCTCTCTCGTCGCACTGGTGCCGCAACCCCGTAGCCGGAGCGTCACATGAAACTCGAACAGGGTGTTGCTGAATTCCTCGCCTCACTCGCCGTCGAGCGCGGATTAGCGGATGCCACGATCCGTGCCTATCGACGCGACCTGGCCGACTACCTGTCGTTCCTGGACGGGCGGAGCCCTGATCGCGACCTGATCGATGGGTTCGTGGCGGATCTGCACGGAAGAGGGTGGGTGGCCACGACGGTGGCGCGCAAGATCGCCGCCGTCCGGGGTCTTCACAGGTTCCTCATTGCCGAAGACCTGGCCGGGGACGATCCATCGACCATGGTCGATGCACCCCGGCCGGGGGCGCGACTCCCCAAAGCTCTGGAGATCGACGAGACGCTGAAACTCATCGAGTCTCCCGACTCTGCAACACCTCTGGGTAGGCGCGACCGTGCAATCCTCGAGTTCATGTACGCATCGGGGGCCAGGGTCTCGGAGGTGGTTGGTCTTGACCTGTATGACCTGGATCTCGATGATCGCACGGCCATGGTTACGGGCAAAGGGAGCAGGCAAAGGTTGGTGCCAATCGGTCGGCAAGCGATCGAAGCGATTTCCCGGTATCTGCCCGACAGGCGGGCCTCGCTGGGTGGTCGTCCAGATCCCGGTGCCGTGTTTCTCAATGCCAGAGGGGGGCGGCTGAGTCGACAAGGAGTGTGGGGAATCGTCAGAAAGGCGGCTCAGAGGGCAGATCTCGCACCGGAGAGCGTCTCTCCCCATGTGTTGCGGCATTCGGCCGCCACACACATGGTCGAAGGGGGAGCAGACCTGCGGACGGTACAGGAAATGCTCGGTCACGCTAGTATCTCCACCACTCAGGTGTATACGCGGGTATCACCTCAGCACCTCATTGAGGTATACGTTGACTCCCACCCACGAAGCAGATGACTATCAACTACGACGCCGCCAAGACAGTTCTTTCCGAGGAGCGGACAAAGCTCGTTCATCAACTCGATGAACTGGGCGCGACCGAGTCCGGGGATCTCCGTTCCGACGTTCAGTTCGGGAACGGGTTCGCCGATGCCGGCGCTGCCACTGCAGAGCGGACGGAAGTCATCGGACTTGTTGAGAGCCTCAAGCGCAATCTCGACTCAGTCGACGTTGCACTCGAGAAACTCGAGGCCGGAACCTATGGGATCTGCGCCACCTGTGGCAACCAGATCGGCGCAGCGCGGATGGAGGCCCGCCCGACATCCGTGCGCTGCATGGACTGCAAGTCGCGCAACGCCTGACGGGCACCGAAGTGGTGCAACGTCACAAGCTCGGGTCCTGGTGGCACTTGGCGCGCCGGTTCATGGAGGTCGCAATGGCCCGCAGTCTCAACGAGTTCGAACGGTCGCTGGTTGATGGATGGGTCGCGTCCGACATCGAGCGTACCTTGTTCTACGAGCAGCCGGTCGCTGATCAGCGGCACTCCCTGCAGGCAGCGCAAAGGGTTCAACGCAACATGCCGAACCGGAAAGACTTGATTCGCGCCGCTTTGTTCCACGATGTCGGCAAACGCCATTCGGGTCTGGGGATTGTCAGACGATCGATCGCCAGCGGCCTCGGCAAGATCGGCGTCACGTTGCAGGGCCGCTTCGCCGGGTATCTCGATCACGGTCGCATCGGGGCAGAGGAATTGCGCGAAATGGGTCTCGAGTCGGTGGTGGTGGAGTTCGCCGCTCACCACCACTCGGTAAGGCCGCAAAGCGTTGCAGCCGGTGATTGGAACTGTCTGATGCAGGCCGACCAACCGGGAAAGGCGCCCGGGTAGTGGTGACCAGCAATACGATGAGCCCCGCTCATGTCATATGAAGTCAAAACTGCGGTATTCGAGGGACCCCTCGATCTGCTGCTCCAGCTGGTAACCCGGCATCAAGTTGATATAACAGGATTGAGTCTCATCGATCTGGTGAAGGAGTACGTCGGCTACCTCGATGAGATGCGGCGCCTCGACCTGGATGTTACGAGCGAGTTCCTTCTGATTGCCGCCACCTTGATCCAGTTGAAGGCTCGTCATCTGCTGCCGGATGACGCCGATTTGGATCTCGACGAGGAACTCGCACTAATGGAAGAGCGAGACCGCCTGATCACCCGGCTCCTCCAGTGCGTGACCTTCAAGGATGTAGCGGCAGTGCTTGGTCATCGATTTCAGGCGAACAATCGATTCGTCGAGCGGCGAGTCGGCCTCGACCCGGGCGTCGTCAGGACGCCACCAGAAGTACGTATTCCGCTCGATGCGCAAGGCCTGGCTGCTCTTGCTCACAGAGTGATGACCGCGCAATCGGATGAACCGGATCTCGACCATCTGGATCTGGATCTTCCCTCGGTCGAAAACGCCATCGATGAACTGCGAGTGAGGATTGCCAGCCTGGCTGAGACTACCTTCGACGACGTTGTCGCACACTGTTCTCGCAAGGTCGAGGTGGTGGCGTACTTCCTGGCACTGCTGGAACTAGCGCGGTGGGGCATGGTCGATGTTGCCCAGGAAGATTGGCTGGCACCGATCGAGATCAGGCACACTGGCAACGGTGACGCCCAGACCAGTGAATGGAGCCGATGATGGACAACGCCTCAATTCTCGAAGCGATCCTTTTCGTTGCTGAGTCGCCGGTTCCAATCGAGGAGTTGGCTGAAGTGCTCGAAGTGGCAGTGGCCGATGTTCAGAAGGAACTCGACGTTCTTGCCGATCGCTTGGTCGATCATGGACTCGAATTGAGAAATGTGGGCGGAGGGTGGCGCCTGTACTCGCATCCCGACACCTATCCCTACCTGGATCGATTCGCCGCCACGGCAACTGCCAGTCGCTTGTCTCAGGCCGCGCTCGAGACGCTGGCCATTGTTGCCTATCGACAACCGGTTTCGCGTTCTCAGGTATCCGAGGTACGGGGAGTAGATGCCGATTCGGCACTTCGAACCCTCGAGCGACGCGGGTTGGTGGCAGAAACCGGACGACTATCGCTCCCGGGCAACCCGGCCGTCTACGGAACGACCGACCTATTCCTGGAGAAGCTGGGTTTGCAGTCGCTGGCCGATCTACCACCGCTTGCCGATCATGTGCCGGCGGCGACGGTGGTCGAATCTCTGGAAGAGACTTTCAAGCCTTGATCGAACGACTGCAGAAGGTGATCGCTCGCGCCGGACTCTGTTCGCGTAGGGCGGCAGAGGAGTTGATCCGGGAGGGAAGAGTCACCATCGACGGCACTGTGGCCCACCTCGGCCAGAAGATCGATCCGGAGACTGAGAAGGTGCAGGTGGACGGCGTGCCGCTGCCGGTCGCGCCGGATCTGGTCTATTACTTGCTGAACAAACCGGTCGGCGTGGTCAGCACTGCCGAGGACACGCACGCGCGTCGAACGGTGGTCGATCTCGTTCCCGCCGAACCTCGAGTGTTCCCCGTCGGCCGACTCGATCAGGACTCGACTGGCCTGATCATCATGACCAACGACGGAGATCTAGCTCACCACATCACTCACCCCAGTAGGGAAGTGACCAAGACCTATGCGGTGCTGCTCGACCGGACGGTCTCACCGGCGGAGGTACGACGACTCGTTGAAGGAGTCGACCTCGACGACGGACCGGCCGCAGCCCTATCCGCACGCATTCTCGATCGGTTGTCGGACCGGACACTGTTGGAGATCGTGATGGGGGAGGGAAGAAAGCGTGAGGTACGTCGCATGTGTGAGGCCATCGGCGCCAAGGTCGTGACTCTGTTTCGAAGTGCCATAGGACCGCTTGCGGACGGTGATCTGAGAGAGGGGCAATGGCGCCTCCTCTCGATCGAAGAAGTTCGTTCTCTCTACGGAGCCTCTGAGTAATGACGAGCAGGAGCATTCGTCCCGGGGTGGCCCGTGGATCTGTTCGAGTGCCGGGCTCCAGGAGCATCACGAACCGGGCGCTCGTGACCGCCGCGCTGGCTTCGGGGTCCAGCACACTGGTCGGACCTCTCGATGCCGATGACACGACGGCCATGCGGCGTTGTCTGCGGGCGTTGGGCGTGTCGATCGATGACGCCGATTCAACTGCCTGGGTTGTAGAAGGCACCGGCGGTACCCTCTTGGTCCCCGAAGCGACGCTCGATGTCGGTGCATCGGGGACCACTGCACGATTCATCACGGCCGTGGCCGCGCTGGTCGATGGCCTGGTTGAGATCGACGGCAGTCCCCGGATGCGAGAGCGCCCGATTGCGGATCTGGTTGACGGTCTCCGAGCTCTCGATGTCAGTGTCGATTTCCTCGCCGGCGGCCCCGGACCACCACTACTGGTCGGCGGTACCCGGCCCCGGGGCAGGTCGATAGAGATGGATGCGTCGAAGTCCAGCCAATACGTCTCGGCCGTAATGCTGATTGCTCCACTGCTCGAGGATGACACGGAGATCCGGTTCGTCGGTGATGTGATCGTTTCGAAGCCCTATGTGGGGATGACCATCGA
>CBDTUP010000061.1:0-10112 GCA_965363685.1 uncultured bacterium
TGCCCAGGTCACCGCCAGCCCGGTCATCGCCGGCGGCGTGGCTGTTGTCAGTACCGCCGACGGACGGGTCTACGGATTCAACACGGACGGGATTCAATGGGTATATCCCGCTGAAGACACGGAACCGATCGCGGCGGTGAACGAGGAGGCAGCCTATTTCGACGGGGTCTTCTACGTAATGGACGATTCCGGAGAGTTGCATCTGATCGACGCATCCACGGGCGAGAAAGTATGCAGTCGGAGGTTTGGGATACCGCCGAAGGGCAATCCGGTGGTATCTGACGGCGTCGTCTACCTCCAGACAGAATCGGGGTTCTTGATCGTTGCAGGCGCCGGTGAGTGTGGAGACTTCACCCAACCCCCAATCGATTCTGGTGTTTCCAACGCAATCGCAGTCCAGGACGGCATTGTTTATTCAGCGGAGAACAACCTTCTTTTTCCATACGATCCACTATTGCTGACCGGAGCCGGAATCGGTTCACAGGATCAGCTCGGACCGTTTGGCCCCGTTACTTTCGACTCTGATCTCTCGACGCCACCGGTTGTCGCAGGTGATGCGGTTGTATTCGGTACCAACGGTGGGATGGTCCATGCATTGGATCTGGCGACCGGTGCTGAACTATGGCGCTTCGACGTCGATCTTGCCACCGGGGACGATGTGGCGATCATCGGGGCACCCGTGGTTCTGCAGAATACGGTCATAGTCATCACCAACCAGGGGCACGTCGTCGCGATAGCCGGCGATTACTAGGAGCCGTAGGTCACTGAGTCCGGAGGGTGACTCCGGTGTCGTGCTCGAAGCACCAGGCCCATTTCTCGCCGGGTTCCTTGGAGCGGATGACGGGGTGACCGTCGGCTTGCCAGTGTTTTCTGGCATGCTGGTTTGGTGAGTCGTCACAACAGAGGGTCCGCTCGCACTCCACGCAGAATCTCAGGTGAACCCAAGTTCCGCCGATTGCCTCGCATTCCACGCACCCTCCGGGCGGCATCGGAACGACTGCTACTGAACGGAGGTGCTCGCAACGGTGGCTCATAGCTGGTCCCCTCGGTCTAGATCTCGATGGTGTGGCTCTGCTCATCTGGGACTCTACCGGCACCCATCTAGCAACGTCGGCCGGCAGGTAGCCTGATTACAGATCAAAGGCGGTTTGGCGCGACGTGGATGCATCCACAGAACTCGAAAGGGTCGGCCCAGATCCGGAACGGGATGATCAACCGGATGGTCGCTCGAAGTGGGTCGCTCTTCTCATTGTTGTTCCGCTTCTTGTGTTGGCCGGGCTCCTGCTCACTGGAGGAGAGCGCCTTCAGCGTAGTGCCGAAGAGCTTGCCGGTTTTGAGGTTCATGCAACCTCAACCACCCAGACACTTGCGGCCGACCTGACCACCGGTTGGGCGTCTGCTCAGCTCGACTTCTGGGGTGCGTTCATCGACATCGCAGAGCACAACGGCACGCTCTTGGCTGTCGAGCAGTCGCCTCTCGGATCGCAGATGTGGCGATCCGATGACGGAATCCGGTGGGATTCGGTATCGTCGGGCGACCTGCTTGAGGACGCACAGATCGAGTCGATCGTGCGCGTATCGGACAGGTGGATTGCGGTTGGCAGCGATAGAGCCGATCGAAATCAGGGTCCCATTCCTGCGATCTGGTTTTCTGAAGACGCCGCGACATGGCAGGCAGCCGAGCGTTTGCCGCTTGGCATTGACGCGGAGGTTGTCGGCTATGTCGGTGGGAGCGTTCTGACCGCCTACGAGACCAGCGAAGGACAACTCATCGCTGCCGGCCAAAGCAACAACGGTGCCACCTTCTGGATCTCCAGCGACGGTGGCGTCAACTGGCAAGTGGTCCTCCGAGAAGGCATCCACTCGCGAGTCCACCGGATAGGGGAATTCGGCAGCGTCCTGCTGGCGTTTGGTGACCGGACATTGCGAGCAGGATCGTGGCGTTCGTCAGACGGTGAGACATGGACTCGTGACGAGCCGTCGGCCTTGGAATCTGTGGGAAGGTACGAGTACCCCTGGGACCTTGTTGCCACCGGCGAATCCTGGCTCGCCGTCGGCGGTGTGGACTCGGGGCGTTCGTTCCAGTTCGAGCTGGACCAAGAGGATTCCTCCCGTCCTCCCGTGCTTTGGTCCTCTGATGATGGGATCACCTGGCAACGTGATTTGGTCGACGGTCTAGTGGGGGTCAGCTTCAGCGAAGTCATCGACGTGGCTGGACGGATGGTGGCCGCAGGGACGAAGACGATGGAGGGTGAGAGCGAGGCCGGGATCTGGTGGTCGGACGATGGAAGGACCTGGCGCACTCAAATCCTCGACTCAACCGACCCGTCACGGTCCCGGGCGGGCAGCATCGTGGCGCTGGGTGATCGACTGGTGGTCGTCGGGCAGCGGGACTCGGGCCCGTGCGTTTGGGTTTGGGATCCAGATAGTCCTGTCGTGATCGAGACTTCGTACACCCCTGACCACCCGTCGGGCCACTGGGTCGATCGGGGAATAGTCCACGACCAGCCGATCTGGGATGTAAACGGAGTCGAAGATGGTTTCGTCGCTCCCAGTGAAGGAGGTCTCGCCTTCTCTGCAGACGGCAGGGATTGGTCGGTTCGGTCTTTCGATGACATGGGCATCGGACAAGCCGATTGGATCGACCGACTTCCGTCGGGTTCTCCTCCCTATTGGATGGCGCTGGCAGGAGGGTTCGAAGACAACTGGAGAGTTGCCACATCGACGGATGGCGCGACCTGGGATGTGGTTTGGGGGGAGAGTTGGACCGGTGTGTGGGGTCGCGTTGCGGCCACCAGTGATCGAGCCATGTTGTGGGTTGATGGTCCAGAACGAGGATCTATCTTCGTTTCGACAACCGGCGAGATCTGGGAGCCATTCCCGATCCCGAACGATGGAGAGGTAGCTGGACTCTTTGGATTTGGGGATGAGTTCTATGTCGTCACTCTGCCGACTTGGAACCACACCGTTGGATCTCTGTGGAGATTCACATCGTTGAACGAATGGACCGAGATCCCCGGGGTCACGTTGCGCGAACCCCGGGGCGTTGAAAGTCTCGAACATGCCGGCGACTTCTATTTGTACCAGACATGGGGTTTTGAGGGGGCCGCCTGGGTCACAACAGACGGCGTCACGTGGCGAGAGATCGAGCTTCCTATGACGGGCGTGGACTCGAGGCTGCACATGGAATCAAGCGGTCTGGGGATCGTCCTCACCCAGAGTTTCTGGTCGGAGGAAGGGCCATGGCCGGCGAGGATTTGGCTCTTACAGGATTTGGATACCTGGGTTGAATTGCCGCCGATTGATTCCCCGGGATTCGAACTTCTGCCGCTCCCGGGGACCGACAATCCCTCGTTACTCTCTTTCGAGGAAGCTGGAACGCGGTTGTGGGAATGGGTGGAAGACTGACCCTCGGCTGCGCGACGCACCCGGCCGGCGAGCCTCAAGACAGGAGTAATCGCTCCAACCGGCGCCCGATGACCGCCGAGCCGGCCAGCCCCATTCCAACCAGCACTCCGATGTTGACCCACAATCCCGAGTCGAAAGCGCCGAGTGTGAGACTCCTCACCAGTTCGGTTCCGTGATACAGCGGCGAGAACTGGGTGAACTTCTGGAAGAACTCCGGATAGACCTCGAGCGGGTAGAACGTTGCCGAGAACAGAAACAGCGGCAGAGTCACCATGTTGACCAGGTCAAAATCCTGCCAGCTGCGCATGAAGGTAGTGGCCGCCATTCCCACGGCACCGAAGGCGAAACCGATCAGCAATGTTGCCGGCAACGCCAGGATGCCCCAAGGGGACTCGATGAGTCCCATGAACGCCATGACCACGATGAATCCGGTTGCATACAGCGCGCCGCGGAACAGTGACCAGATGATTTCGCCGGTGGCGATATCGCCTGGGGCAACTGGTGTGGCGAGGATCGATTTGTAGGTATTGCCATAGCGGATCTTGAAGAAGATGTTGAACGTGGACTCGTACACGGCGCCGTTCATGGCGGAGGCAGCGAGCATTGCCGGGGCGACGAAGGCTGCATACGGCACCATCTCACCGGAGGGGCCCGGCACATCGCCGATCAGCGCACCCAACCCGACCCCGATTGAGAAGAGGTAGAAGACCGGTTCGAAGAAGCCGGCGAGTATCACCCACCACACCGATCTGTACACGATGAGGTTGTGTTCGAGCAAGTGCTTCACCCGGTAGCTGGGCCGAACGGCAGGAGGGGCGACCCTCGTGAGCAGGGTGGTCATGTCCGCAACCGCTTGTTCAGATTCCGCTGGGCCAGGTACACGCCCACCAAGAACAGGCCGATCAGGTAGGCCATATGCTGCCAGTTCGGCAGTGCCGCGTCGGTGCCGAGTGCCGCCGCCCGTGTGAGTTCGACGCCATGGAAGAGAGGCGTGACGTAGGCCAGGCGTTCGAGCAGGTCGGGTAGTTGCTCGATAGGGAAGAACGTCCCGGAGAAGAGAAACAGGGGGACGATGCCGAACCGAAAGACCATTGTCAGTCCCGTATCGTCTTCGATCCAGGCTGCGAAGGCGGCCATGGGGGCAGCGAACGCCAGGCCGGTGAGGACGGCGGGGAACACGGCCAGGAAGGCATGGGTGAGATCCGCGGCGCCGAACGCGATCAGCACCGCGGCGAAGATGCCGCAGATCAAGAAAAGGCGAACGGTGATCCAGATCAGTAGGCCGTTCAGAATGTCGAGAACGGCGAGCGGCGTATTCAGAATGGCCGGGTAGGTCTTGATCCACTTCAAGCCGACCATCACCGGGAAACTGCCCTCCGAGGCACCGCTCTGCATCCCGGCCGCTGCCAGCAATCCCGGGGCCAACCAGACGAGATAGTCGAGGCCTGCGAATCCGGCCGAGGATTCGGGGTCGACCAGGGAGCCGAGTCCGATACCCATTGCAGCCAGGTAAAGAACAGGGTTGAGGAAGTTGGAGAACACCGATGAACGCCAGACCCGCGAGTAGTTGAGGGCCTGGGCCTCGAAGAAACGGAGCGGTCGAGCGGTCACTCGATCAGACTCCGTCCCGTCAGCCGTAGGAAGACATCCTCGAGAGTCGATCTGCGTACGACGGCGCTTTCAGGCGAGAGATCACGCGCTCCGACCTCGGCCAGTGCCCGGTCGGCATTGTCAACGTAGAGAAGGACACGGTCGGCCAGGATCTCCTGGCGGGGGGCGAGGCCACTGAGGGCACCTACCGCGGTTTCCTGATCGCCGATCGCAAACCGGAGCTCCAGAACCTCCCTGTGAGAGTGTTCTTCGATGAGTGAACGCGGCGAGCCTTCCGCAACAATCTTCCCCTGGTCCATGACGACCAGTCGATCACAGAGCTGTTCCGCTTCGTCCATGTAGTGGGTCGTGATAATCAAGGTGGCGCCGTCCTGCTTCAGCCGGTAGAGGCGATCCCAGAGGATGTGGCGAGCTTGTGGGTCCAGACCGGTGGTTGGTTCGTCGAGCAGCACGAGCTCGGGGTTGTTGATCAACGCTCTGGCGATTGTCAGACGGCGCTTCATGCCCCCGGAAAGGTGCTCGACCTTCGAGTCCCGTTTATCTTCGAGGTGAGCGAAGGCGAGTAGATCTTCGATGCGCTCGTTGATCAGCTTGCGGGGAAGGTCGAAATACCGCCCATAGATGTAGAGATTGTCCCGAACCCGCAGTTCCTCGTCGAGCATGTTCTCCTGTGGCACCACCCCCAACCGGCTACGGATCTCGCGTCCGTCGGCATCGGGGTCGAGTCCGAACACCGAGAGAGAGCCTGCTGTGATGGGAGAAGTGGCTCCGATCATGCGCATGGTTGAAGACTTGCCGGCACCGTTGGGCCCAAGAAACCCGAACAACTCGCCTGGGCTGATATCGAAGTCGACGGCGTCAACGGCTGTGAAGTCGTCGAAGCGTTTGGTGAGTCCGCGGGCCGATACAAGGGGTGCCGTCATGAGCCGGATCAGGATACCCGTACGCCGCGGGTTCCCATGGCCCTTTTCGAAGCCAACCCGACACGACGACCCGCGGGCGGGGATCGATCGCGGGTCGTCATGCTGGGACCTGCGCGGGAGCAGGTTCGATCGACGGTACGGATGCCGTCCGCTCGCCGGTTCTTTGCGATGTAGCGTAGGTTGGGTCCGGTACTGAGGAGGGAATACATGTCTCGTCCGAGACGGCGCGGACTGCCGGTGGAACCGTGGTAATGGAAGCGGTGCCGATTTCCGGTGTCGGGATCCTGGGTCGGGTACTCGATCCGAACGGCGTGTTGGTCGGTCTGCTGCAAACCGAGGAAGCCGGTTAGGTGGGTTCACATCCGGCCAATCTCGCACTTCGGTTCATCCTGGAACTCGCCGCGCTCGTCGGTCTTGGGTTTCTTGGCTATTTGATGTCATTCGGCTGGCCGAGATTCCTTCTCGCTGCAGCTCTCCCCGTTGTCGCAGCAGCCATCTGGGGTACGTTTGCGGTGCCGGATGACCCAAGCCGATCGGGCACAGCTCCGGTACCGGTGGCCGGTTGGATCCGTTTGATGATCGAAGCGGCCGTGTTTGGCCTGGGCATTGCCGGCCTGGCAACGGCGTCGGAGTATGTCGCCTTGCCGGTGCTCACATTGGTAGTCATCCACTACCTGCTGTCGGTTGATCGGGTCCGTTGGTTACTTGCCCGGTGAACGACGGTCGGCGACCGGCAAATCGACCGTCGAAATCCTATGGTGACCGAAACAACCCACGGAGTTGCAGTGCCATTCGATCTCGAACGTCAGGAAAACGTGTTCATCCTCACGATGGACGAGGATGACAATCGCTTCAACGAGAGTTCTCTCGCCCGGTTGAACGAGGCTCTCGACGAGGTGGAGGCTTTCGACGGTCCTTCGGCTCTCGTTACGACCGGGTCGGGGAAGTTCTTCTCGAATGGTCTGGATCTCGATTGGATCATGTCGGGAGAAGCATCCTGGAGTTTTGCCGAACTGGCGATGGAAACTCAGCGGTTGTTCGCTCGCACCTTGATATTCCCGCGCCCCACGGTGGCTGCAATCAATGGCCATTGCTTCGCCGCCGCAGCGATGTGGTCGCTGGCGCATGACTTTCGCGTGATGCGATCCGACCGTGGGTTCTGGTCGATGCCAGAAGTGGACATCAGGATTCCGTTCACCCCCGGCATGGCTGCCTTGATTCAATCCAGATTAACGCCGCAGGTAGCCCACAAGGTGATGACCACCGCGCATAGGTACGGCGGTGAGAACGCGGTCGCAGAAGGCATCGTCGATGAGTCGGTGGGTAATGAGTCGGTGCTCCCGGCAGCGATCGAACTGGCGGCCTCCTTGGCCGAGAAGGACGCCGACACGCTCGTATCCATCAAGGCTGTCATGTACAACGGCATTGTGGAGGCGCTGACGGCATAGGCCTTCACTCGGTCGGAATCGCCGCCGATAACGAATGGATGGCGCCCGCGAGGAATCCATTCCATCTGCGGTCGACGGCGTAGCTGCGGCAGTTGCGCGTGTGTACCAGGCAACCAGGCTGTGGCTGGCACTGACCGGTTTGGTGGTCGTTGTGACAGCCGGGTTCATCACGGGATGGGAGCGCGGCAGTTGGGTCGTAGCGGCTCCGGCTCTTGCCCCGGCCCACGCTCTCTTCGTTCGATCCCGGGGTGCCGGCCTGCTCTCGACCCTCATCGTGGATTTCACCGCGCTCGGGTTCGGCAGTCTGGCCCTGTCTGTGCCGGCTGTGACTGCCGGCCGTCGGAGACGATGGCCGCGGATTGTCAGGCGAGGATGTTTCTCGTGTCTGTGAACCCTATGAGAGTGCTCACCATGAGCGCACCAAACCCGCTTCGATCGGCTTGGGCCTTACTGTGTCGCCTCAGCCGGCCCGACTGATGGAATGCGATCTCGTGTACTACCCCCGCGACGGATGGAGTACCTTCGAACTGACTCTTCTCCTCGCCCCCTGACTCGCGAGTTCCCCGGCAGTATCGCGCTGCAATCTGAAGCCTGATACTGCCCATACGCTCGGCTACCAGGTGATGAGCGGCGCCAGCTTGCGGGCGGTTTCGATTGCGTGGCGGGCTTCCCCCGCGAGCGGCGCGATCCCGTCAAAAGCGGTCTCGGTAACGAACTCGCGCAGCATGGTTGTCAGAGCCTTCGCGTCCCAATTGGATAGATCACAAACCGAGCGAACGCCTGCATCCAGGTAGAGCCTTGCCCGGATGCTCTTGATACCGGGGATCCTGGCGAGGTCGGCCAGGCGTACGAGTTCTTCGACTTCGCCAATTGGCACGTCGGCCTGTGCAGCCAACGCGGTGCGGTCAGACGCCGAAGTCCCAACTCTCAGGAGGTCTTCGACACTTCGGATTCCTGCGGCTGCGAGCCGATCGGTGGTGTTCTGATCCACGCCTCTGAACTGACGCAGCCTGAACGGTGTCTGTTCAACCCGATCCCGCCTCATGGTGGCGGCGACATGCACCATGATCGGATCATCTACGAACTGGTAGTAGTAGGAGATACCCCAGAGATCCAGCTTGGCCGACACGCCGGGCTCCGCTTCGAGGCCGGCCACGTAGCTCTCCAGGTCATAGGGATTGGCGTCGTCCAGATCGACGTCGTTGAGTGCCAAGTATTCCTCGAACCGGCGAACGTACTCCATCGCTCGCAGGGCAGCATTGACCGACCGGCCACCTGCTTTCAAGAACTGTCGGAACCCTTCGGTGTCCATGCCGACATCGTACGCGGACGAGTCGGGCGAGTTCTATCGATTCATCCAGGCATCCCCGCCAAGCGCCACTCCCTGATCCAAGGCGGCAGGGCCCCACGTGCCTGCTGCGTACTGATGGGGTTCAGGCCTCATGCTGAGGACCGGCTCCCACAGCCGCCACGATGACTCAACCTCATCGGCCCTGACGAACAGGGTCTGATCTCCCTGCATTATGTCCAGCAGCAGCGCCTGATAGGCGGCCGGCAGTCGGTGATAGGCCTGGTCGTAACTGAAGTGGAGGGATTGGGGGTCGAGACCGGCATCCTGATCGGGTGACTTCACGTTGAAGGCGAGGGTAAAACCTTCATCCGGCTGGAGCGTGATCATCAACACATTCGGTTGAATCGGGCAGGTGTCGCGCATCCCGTGGAAGAAACACAGCGCAGGTCGGCGGAAAGTCACGGCGATCTGTGTGAGCCTCTTCGGCAGACGCTTGCCCGTCCGCAGGAAGAAGGGGACTCCTTCCCACCGCCACGTGTCGACGAAAGCCTTGATCCCCACGAAGGTCGGTGTTTGCGAGTCTGACGCCACGCCATCCTCCTGGCGATACCCGGGAACGCTGTCTCCGTCGACCGTTCCCGGCGCGTACTGTCCGAACACAACGTTCTCAGCGTTGACCCGGGCAACCGCCTCGATCACCTTCACCTTTTCGTTGCGTACCTGTTCGGCACCGAACGAGTTGGGCGGCTCCATCGCGATCAGTGACAGAAGCTGGGTGAGATGGTTCTGCACCATGTCCCGCAACGCGCCGGCTTGCTCGTAGTAGCCGGACCTGCGCTCAATCCCGATCGACTCGGCGACGGTTATCTCCACGTGTTCGACCCGGTCCCGGTTCCACAGGCTCTCGAACATCGGATTGGCGAATCGGAAGTTGAGGAGGTTCTGCACCGTTTCCTTGCCCAGATAGTGATCGATCCGGAAAACCTCCGACTCATCGAAATAACTGTGCACCACCCGGTTCAATTCCGCGGCCGATTCGAGGTCGGTCCCGAACGGTTTCTCGACTACCAGCCGGGTCCATCCCGGCCCCTCGTTGAGCCCAACCGATCCGAGGCCGACGATGGCGCGCTCGAATACAGAGGGTGGCAGCGCCAGATAGAACGCCCGGTTGCCGGGGAGGTCTCTCGCCCGTTCCAGGCGCTCGATGCGGGTACGAACCGCCTGGTAATCCGGCGCTTCCCGAGTGAGCCGCTGATAGAACAAGTTGGACTCACACCACGCAACGATCTCACTCGAATCGAGACCGGCGTCCATCAGTGCCCGCTCCGCAATCAGCCGGTACCCGGCGTCGTCGGTGTCGGTGGCGCCGACGCCCATAACAACCGTACTGGCGCCGATTCCGCTTTCGGTGATGAGCCGGTACAGAGACGG
>CBDTUP010000062.1:0-10080 GCA_965363685.1 uncultured bacterium
CGCTTGCCGGCGCAAAAGGCGGCTGCTCAGATATCGCCTCATCCGTATCCGATGCTTTACCCTTCGCTGCATACATATCCGCCGCCCCATCCATAGGTGTCATCGAAAGTCTTGCTTTCCTTGGCATGTCACTTTTTTGCAAAGCCCTGGCCTGTGTTATCTCCGGCTTGCCTCCGGCTTCCGGGCGGTACCGGCCTGACGACACCACCATCGAAGGTGGTGCGCGGCATTGGCTATGCCGTTGGATTCAAGAATCTCGCCTTCTCCGAGGGGTTCGACGATTTCGCAGAGGCACGGGTGACGCTTACACCGATCGGACTCGACATCCACACGGCGGCAATTGAAGTTGGCCAGGGCATGGTCACCGTCCTCGAGCAGATCGCTCGATCGGCTACGGGAATCGAATCAGCCCGGGTCATCTTCGCCGATACTTCGCAAATAGGCTCGGCCGGTTCCACCTCTGCCTCCAGGCAGACTCAGATGACGGGTGGAGCCGTGTTGAAGGCAGCCGAACAGCTCCGATCCGAGATTCTCGACCACTACGACGCCGATGCGCTGAACAATGATGGCGTCTGGCGAGGAGGCGATCTGGTCGTCTCGCTGACCGAAGCGTGCCTCGATCGAAGTTTCTCCGTCCACGTCCGCAACCGTCACCAAGGAACAGATGAACCTGATGAAGATGGCCAGGGCAACCTGCATGTTGACTTCGCAGTGTCTGCTCATCGGGCGGTTGTCGATGTCGACCCCGAACTCGGTCTGGTTCGAGTCGTCAAGATCGATACCGCTCAGGACGTTGGGTTCGCATTGAATCCGCAGTCGGTCGTCGGACAGATCGAAGGCGGAACGATGCAGGGTATCGGCCTGGCGATCATGGAAGAACTGGTCATTCGGGATGGGGTGATCCTCAACCCGAGCTTCACCGACTATCTGCTTCCCACTTTCCTCGATGCTCCACCGATTGAGGCGGTACTCATTGAACAGCCTTCTAGCTGGGGGCCATTCGGCGCCAAGGGTTTCGCAGAATTGCCGACGATCAGCTCGACGCCGGCGGTCGTTGCGGCCATCAGGGACGCAACCGGGCGAGCTCTGACGCGGGTGCCGGTCAGGCCGGAGGATATCGCCCTCTGACCGACGAGGACCTGGTACGGCCGGAGGCGGCGCTGTGTGGATTGGGTTGAGTCGATCAGGGGGGAGGGGGCATGGCGCACCCTGACGGGATGTTTGGTTGGGACGACCTGGCAGTTCCTGATACTGCCGCGGCGGCCGATTTCTACGGCCAGGTGATGGGTTGGGAAGCAGTTGAGTTCCCATCGCCCGGTGAGATGCCCTACACGTTCTTCACCCGTGGGGGAAAGACGGCAGCGGGCATGGGCCGACTGTCCGAGGAGCAACAAGATGCGGGGGTTCCTCCAGTGTGGTCTTCGTACATCGCCGTTGACGACGCGGAGGATGTCGTGAAGCGAGCCGCCGACCTCGGCGCCGAGGTCATGATGCCTGCGCTGGATGTGATGAGTGCGGGCAAGATGGCATTTCTCGCCGATCCGACCGGAGCCGCCTTCGGCTTGTGGCAAGCCGGTGAGCATCAGGGTTCCGATGCCTTCAACGAACCCGGATTCATGACCTGGAACGAGCTTGCCACGCGCGACACCTCGAGCGTTGTGGGTTTCTGCACGGCGCTCTTCGGTTGGGGCGTCGAAGTACAAGACCATGATGGGTTCGTCTATACGACCTCCACGCGTGGTGATCGACCAAACGGTGGAACCTTCGATAGGAAGAACTACGCTCCGCCCGAACTGCCTGCACATTGGGCGGCGTATTTCGCAATTGACGATATTGATCGAGCGGTCGAGACGGCGCGTGGGCTCGGAGCGACCATCGCCCGCGAACCGACGGACTCGGAGTTCGGGCGGATGGCCGTCGTACTCGATCCACAGGGAGCGATGTTCGAGATCATCGAACTCACCCGACTGGCATAGAAGCGTGCTACTGCTGGAGCCGGATCAAACCTGCGCCAGGCGCATGGCCGCAGCATTGTGCCGCTTGATTACAGGCTCGAGATCCAACGCGGCCAGACGACCGCCGTCGACGACTCGCCGTCCTTGTACAAACGAGTAGTCGATGTTTTGCGACTGGCAGAAGACGACTGCGGCGACTGGATCATGAAGCGCGCCGGCGAAGTCGAGACGGTTCAGATCGATGGCGATCAGATCGGCTGCCATTCCAGGAGTCAGGTGACCGACATCGTCCCGCCCGAGAATCGCGGCTCCTCCTCGCGTTGCGATCTCGAGTGCGGCGCGGGCGGTCAGCAGCGATCCGCCTTCTAGGTTGGGTGATGCCGCCAGGCGGCTCAGCAGCATCGTTTGACGGACCTCACCGAGCAGATGCGACCCATCGTTGGAGGCAGATCCGTCGACGCCGAGCCCTAGGCGAACTCCGGCGCGTAGGTAGTCGCGTACCGGGGCGATTCCGGAGGCAAGACGCATATTCGAGGTGGGACAGTGAGCGGCGCCCGTGTCGGTATTCGCCATCCACTCGATGCCGGCCGAGTCGATGTGGACGGCGTGGGCGAACCATACGTCGGGTCCCACCCACCCGACGCTCTCGGCGTACGCCAATGGGGGCAGACCGAACGTGGCACGGCAGAAGTCGTCCTCATCAACCGTCTCGGCGAGATGGGTATGGAGCTGGACCCCGTAATGACGGGCCAGCTCGGCGGATTGGCGCATGCCGTTCGAGGTCACCGAAAACGGAGAGCAGGGAGCCACCACGATTCGAACCATCGCGCCTCGTTCGGTGTCGTGGAAGGTCTCTATCAGCCGCCGTGTGTCGTCAAGGATGGCCTCTTCCGACTCGACCACTGAATCGGGCGGGAGACCGCCGTCGGATTCCCCGAGACTCATTGAGCCTCGGGAAGCATGCAATCGGATGCCGACCGTGGCAGCCGCCTCGATTTCATCGTCGAGGCTGGCATCATTGGGGAAGAGGTAGAGATGATCGAAGGCCGTTGTACACCCGGAGAGGGCTAGTTCGGCAAGGCCGATCTGGGTGGACACAAAAACATCTGAAGCCGTCATCCTGGCCCAAATCGGGTAGAGGGTCTTCAGCCAATCGAAGAGGCCGGCATCCTGCGCGGCGGGCAACGCCCGAGTGAGTGTCTGATAGAGGTGGTGGTGAGTATTGATGAGGCCGGGCAGCACAACGTGTCCAGCGGCATCGAGTACATCGTCGGCGGTTGCAGGAAGTTCGTCGGTCCGACCGACTTGTTCGATCCAGCCGTCTCTGGCGAACAACCCACCGTTCACGATCTCTCTTCTGTCTTCATCCATCGTGACGAGGACGTTCGCGTTTTTGATCAAGAGGGTGCTCATGGCCATCAAGCTACACCGGGTGTCGCGCTCGGGAAGGAATCGCGATCGCCTGCAATCGGGATAGTCTGTTCCGAACGAAAGGAGCACGGTGAGCGAGTTCGTGAGAGGTCTGCCTAAAGCTGAGCTGCATCTCCACATTGAGGGAACGCTCGCGCCCGGCCTATTGCTGGCTCTTGCAGCCCGCAACGAGGTCCCGCTCCGGTACTCCAGCACGACTGAGGTTCAGGCCGCGTACGAGTTCACGAATCTTCAGTCTTTCCTCGACGTTTACTACGAGGCAGCCCGGACCCTGCTCACCGAGCAGGACTTTTTCGACCTCACGATTGCCTACCTCGAAAAGGTGAGCGATGACGGCGTCAAGCGAGCCGAGATCTTCTTCGACCCGCAAACCCACACCGACAGAGGCGTCTCGGTCGAGACGGTGATTTCCGGGATCACCTCAGCCTTGACCGCCGGGACCGAGCGGTACGGCATCTCATCGGGGCTGATTCTGTGCTTCCTGCGCCATCTTGGACCGGGGGAAGCGATGAGGACACTCGAGTCGGCCCTCCCGTATCGCCACTTGCTGCTGGGTGTCGGGCTCGACTCGTCCGAGGTCGGGTTCCCTCCTGAGGATTTCGAGGGTGTCTTCGATCTGGCACGGGATGAGGGTCTTCATCTGGTTGCGCACGCGGGCGAAGAGGGACCTCCTGAGTACGTGTGGGGCGCACTCGACGTACTCGGCGTCGAGCGGATCGACCACGGCAACAGGGCATTGGAAGACGACGCCCTCGTTGCTCGACTAGTGGCCGATCAGGTGCCGCTCACGGTATGCCCGCTCTCCAATGTCAAGCTGAAGGTGATAGACCGGCTCGACCGACACCCATTGCAGGCCATGCTCGACCGGGGTCTGAAGGTGACATTGAATAGCGACGACCCCTCGTACTTCGGTGGATACATCGGTGACAACTACGCGGCCATCCAGGAGGCCCTTGGCCTATCGGATCAAACGATGACCACGATCGCCCGTAACTCCATAGAAGCATCCTTCCTCCCCCCAACCGAGAAAACCGCCCTCCTCGACCTCTTCTGAGACTCTGCTGGTTCTAGGATCGGGGCATGGCCCAGCACGATTACGACGTTCTGATTGTCGGTAGCGGGTTTGGGGGCAGCGTATCTGCCATGCGCCTGACCGAGAAGGGCTACTCCGTGGGCGTGCTGGAGTCTGGGAAGCGGTGGGATGCCGAGACTCTTCCCAAGACGAACTGGGACGTTCGCCGGTTCTTCTGGTTCCCGCGAGTTGGCATGCGCGGCATTCAGCGGATTTCTCTGCTCAAGGATGTGATGATCCTGTCTGGAGCCGGGGTCGGTGGCGGGTCTCTGGTATGGGCCAACGTCTCCTACCGCCCTCACGATGCCTTCTACCGGGACCCGCAATGGGGCGGCATTACCGACTGGGAGAGTGAGCTTGCCCCCTATTACGACCAGGCCGAGCGAATGCTCGGCGTGGAGGAGAACTCGGTCGAAACCAATTCTGATCGTGTCATCAAAGAGGTCGCCGCCCACTTTGGAGTGGAGGAAACCTTTCGACCGACACCTGTCGCGGTGTATTTCGGTGAGAAGAACGTCGAAGTCCCCGACCCCTATTTCGGCGGGGAGGGCCCGACTCGCACGGGCTGCAAGCAATGCGGCGGATGCATGGTCGGGTGTCGTTTCAACGCTAAGAACACGCTCCAAGACAACTATCTATACATGGCCGAACGGCACGGGGCCGATGTCCTTCCTCAGCACCTTGTGACCGATGTCGCTCCGCTCCCCGGCGGGGGGTATAGCGTCACGACTGAGAAGCCGGGAGCGTGGTTCCGGAAAAGGCGGCGAGTGTTCACGGCAGATCAAGTGGTTTTCTCGGCCGGTGCGCTCGGAACCTCGAAACTCCTCTTGCGTCTCAAGGAGTCGTCGCTACCGGGTCTGTCGGATCGGCTTGGGTATCAGTTTCGAACCAACAGCGAGGCAATCCTTGGAGCCTCCGCTTCCGATACAACAGTCGACTACAGCGAGGGTGTGGCGATTACTTCATCCATACATCCGGAGCCCCACACTCACATCGAACCTGTGCGCTACCCGGTTGGGAGCAACTCGATGGGGCTGCTCACGACCATCCTGGTGGACGGTGGTGGTCGTGCGCCGCGCTGGGTCCGGTTCCTGGCGGCAGCCGCCCGCAGCCCACTGAAGATGATCCGTGCCATGGACCTTCGTCACTGGTCGGAAAGGTCGCTGATACTTCTCGTCATGCAAAGCCTCGACAACAGCTTGCGAATTCTCCGGAAGAACGGCCGGTTCACGACGGCTCCCGATCAGGGTAGGCCCACACCCACCTACATCCCTGTCGCGAACGAGGCCGCGAGGGTCGCAGCCGATGTCATGGGAGGTGAACCTGGAAGTTCCATCAACGAAGCGCTACTCGACATTCCGCTCACAGCTCACATTCTCGGCGGTGCTCCGATCGGAGAGACCTCAGAGAGGGGGGCAGTTGACGCATATCACCGGGTATTCGGGTATCCCGGTCTGCATGTCATCGATGGGGCGGCGGTCGGAGCCAACCTGGGCGTGAATCCGTCGCTCACGATCACCGCGCTGGCCGAACGGGCAGTTGCCAATTGGCCCAACCGTGGCGATGCCGATGCCCGGCCGGAGCTAGGCGAATCCTACGAGAGGTTGGATCCGGTCATGCCCATGACGCCGATCGTGCCGTCGTCGGCGATCGGGGCTATTAGATGGGGGCCGTCTACTTGATGAAACGGATTGTCGCCGGGTATCGATAGAACTCGCCGGCAGACGCCTTCATCGTGCCGATGATCGCCAACACGAACCAGGCGATTCCCACGACCGGCAGCAGGAGCAATCCGATCAGGACGAACAGAAGTACGAACGACACGATTCCGTATATCAGGAACGACAGGTTGAAGTTCACCGCTTCCTTGCCGTGAGCGTCGACTATGGGAGACGAATCCTTCTTGATCAACCAGACAACCAGTGGTCCGATCACAGGCGGAACTCCGACTACTGATAGGAAGGCGGCACCGTGCGCGGCCATGCTCCACGTGCGCTCTTCATTGGGCGACATTCCGCTGCCGACGTGGACGGGAGGCGCCTCCTGATAGGCCGGGGGAGGGGGTGGCAGGATGGGCGGAGGCGGCGGGGCTGCGACCGGATCGGGAATAGTTGGAGGCGGGGGCATGATCTCCCCCTCGTCCTTCGCTCCGAGGTCGGGTACCGCTATGTCTGTGGGCACCGGCATGCCGCAGGCAAGACAGAAGTCGTAGCCTGCAGTCAATTCGGCCCTACAGTTCTTGCACGTCGCCATTCGCAAATCACTTCCGCTGGATTCGGCTTCCACAATACCGGGGATTCAACCGTCGTGAGGGCACATAGGGCCGCGGCAGACGGCAGGATCGAACTGTCTGCGAACAACACGAGCGCTAACTTGGACCTGAGCAGAACCACAGGGAGTCCGCGCGTGTCGAATTGGTCGCTTGGAAGCGTCGCCACCGCCATCGAAGAACGCCTCGCGAACTGGGATTCCATTCGCTTTGGTGACCGCATATGGACCAAGGATCCGACCCTCTGGTTTCCCCTCGAACGTCCCGAGATCACCAATCGCCTGGGCTGGCTGGACCTGCCTTCCTCCATGGCGGAGCAGGTGTCAGAACTCGAAGCCTTCGCGCGAGAAGTGACCGGCGTTGACTTTGTCGTGTTGTTGGGGATGGGCGGTTCGAGTCTGGCGCCCGAAGTGTTCAATAGGACCTTGGGCGGCGAAAAGGCCGAACTCGTATTGCTCGACTCGACTCATCCGGAGGCGGTGCGGGCTGTCCACGAGCGCATCGATGTCGACCGATCGTTGTTTCTAGTTGCCAGCAAGTCTGGGGGCACGCTCGAAACCATGTCGTTCTTCCGGTACTTCTGGGCGGCAACCGGTGGCGATGGGTCACGCTTTATCGCCATCACGGACCCCGGCAGTTCCCTCGATCAGATCGCCCAGGAGAGAAGATTCCGGAACACTTTTCTGGCTCCGCCTGATGTTGGTGGGCGTTACTCGGCCCTATCGGTGTTCGGGCTTGTTCCCGCCGCCTTGATTGGTGTCGACATACGGAAACTCGTTGATTCGGCACTGAACATGGCGACGGCGTCAGCCGCGGAGGTGCCCACGGTCGACAACCCGGCTCTACGACACGGAGCGGTTCTCGGTGAATTCGCGCGGGCGGGATTCGACAAGCTCACGTATCTCGTGTCTCCCTCTCTGACAGCCTTCCCGGACTGGCTCGAACAGCTAGTCGCCGAGAGTACCGGCAAGGATGGGGTGGGAATCGTTCCGATAGCCGGTGAGTCCATAGGTGACCCATCAGTGTATGGCAGGGACAGGTTGTTCATTTCATACGAGTACTCCGGTGACGATCTCGTGGAGCACAATCGAGTGGTTGGCACCCTGGAGAGGTCCGGCCATTCGGTTGTCCGGTTCCAGCTCGATGACCTTCATGAGCTCGGGGCGGAGATGTTTCGCGCGGAGCTGGCGGTGGCCGCCGCCGGCAGCATTCTCGGAATCCATCCGTTTGATCAACCCGATGTGCAACTAGCCAAGGAGCTGGCTGTCCGCGCGATGAAGGGGGAGACCTCCGGAGAACCGGTGGTGGAGTGGGCAGTAGACGACGTTGAGCGCATCGAAGGCGGAGACACCCGCCCGGGCGACTACATCGGAATTCAGGCATTTCTGAGTCCGACCACCGGTAACCAGACTGTTCTCCAGGCGATTCGGCACACGTTGCGCAATAGGCTGCGCTACGCCACCACCCTCGGATTCGGGCCGCGATTTCTTCACTCGACGGGGCAGCTACACAAAGGCGGTCCCAACACCGGGGTCTTCATTCAACTGATCGATGAGATCACCGACGATCTCGCGGTACCCGAGACGGACTACACATTCGGTGATCTGATCGGCGCCCAGAGCTGGGGTGACGCTCAGGCTCTCGTTGGGCGCGGCCGACGGCTGATGCGAATCAATCTTGGTGAAGACACGTCGGCGGGCCTCGCGAAGCTGGAGCGCTTCATCACCAACCCATGAGAGCCAATGTCCAACGGCCAAAGGCTAACTGCTTAATACCTTGACGCCCGACAGAGACTTCGATAGTTTGACGGGACATACACAAAGCGGTGATCTATGAACATCCGGTCGTTCCACAACGCAATGCGATTCCTCGGAGCAACTCCGACGGTTTCCGGCGCGCGTGAGCGGCCGCTCGTTCTCTGATGTAAGACCTTTTCACCTCAACGAGCAGAGCCGCCAAGCGCAAGCAAGGCGGCTTTTTCTTGAAAGGACGAACACAGTGAACGAGATATACGAACAAGGGTTATGCGTCGAGGGGGGACAGGGAGATCTGTTCTTCAGCGAATACCCGGAGGAATTGACTGCAGCTCAAGCCGTGTGCTTCCGATGTACGGTGCGCATCGAGTGCTTAGAGGCCGCCCTGGAAAACAACGAGGACTGGGGCGTCTGGGGCGGCGTCATCTTTTGGGATGGAGAGCCCTTCTACCGCAAGCGCACCAGAGGCCGCCCACGTAAGAATGATGTCGGTTTGCCGCTAGAGGCCGACCGCAACGAATTGTGGGAACTGGTTCGTACCGCGTAACCCAACCCAGTAGATCGCCCGTGTGTGAATCTGGTCAAACAGAGCCAGGTTTGCACACGGGCGGTTTCATTCTCGGCGTTTCTCAGCGGGCGAGGAGGTGGCGCAAGCTGCCGGGGGCGGAGGGGTGCCGGAGTTTGGCCAGCGCTTTTGCTTCGATTTGCCGGATGCGTTCCCTGGTCAAACTGAAGTGTTTGCCGACTTCGTCGAGGGTCTGAGGAATGCCGGATTCGAGGCCGTAGCGCATGGTCAATACGGTGCGTTCGCGCTCGGTCAGCTTCTGCATCACGCGAACCAGGTCGGCCCGGCCGAAACCTGCCGCCACCATGTCGAACGGGGTGGTGGCATCGAGGTCTTCGATGAAGTCACCCAGGACTGCGTCGTCCTCGCCGACGGGCTCGAAAAGTGAAACGGGTTCAGGAGCAACCTTCTGGGCTTCCCTGACCCGCTCTGGTGTGAGTCCCGATTCGTTGGCGATCTCCTCGACCGTAGGTGTCCGGCCCAGGGTCTTGAAGAGGTGATTCTCGGTGGTTCGCACTTGGCCGATCGTGTCCATCATGTGGACCGGTACCCGGATTGTCCGGCCCTTGTCGGCAATCGCTCTGGTGATCGCCTGACGTATCCACCAGGTCGCGTACGTGGAGAATTTGAAGCCTTTGCGATATTCGAACTTCTCAACTGCTCTGATCAGGCCGAGATTTCCTTCCTGAATCAAATCCAGGAAAGGCAGATCCGACTTGGCGTAACGTTTGGCGATTGAGACCACCAGTCTCAGGTTCGAGTTGATGAACTGGCTGCGAGCGTCCACACCCCGCTTGGCGAGGATCTGGAGTTTCGCCCTCTCGGTGGGACTCAGTTCCTGCTGTTGCAGAGCATTCGATGCACGGTTTCCACGTTCGATTCGCTTCGCCAGGTCTACTTCGTCGTCGCCGCTCAGGAGGGGGTACTCGCCGATTTCGTCGAGATACTGCCTGACCGCATCTTCACGGGCGTCGGTCTCTGCGGTCTTGCGTCGAGAGGTTGGGTTCGCCATCGACGCGGATGGTAGATGGTCG